>CAJBZP010000037.1 GCA_903960135.1 uncultured Actinomycetes bacterium
CATCCAGACCGCTGCTCGGATCTTGGGGCTTACCAATAGTTGGTGCAAGGTGGTGGCGCCGATACCGGTTCGAGAGGTCAGCTCCTCAAGTTCGGCGCGCTCGCTGGGCATTAACGACACACTCACACTGCTAGCCGTCCGTCCCTTGGCTGGTGGCCTTTCAAGCGGGATTGCCATGTGCCCCCTTAGTTATTAACCGTGCATAACAAGTTTAAGCGGGCGATCCGGGAAAAACAACCGAACACCCTCCAAATTTATCCACGGGCGCGATCCTTAGGGCCCGAGCAGCCCAAGGGGCACAACCGAGATCCCATCCTGAGGGCGGGAGTAGGCGGTGTTTCCCGTGTTGAGGATGACGGATCCGATTAAGTCATCCCCAATGACATCTCTTAGCCATGCTAGGTGTCGGGTGTCGGAGGTTAAGGGCGCATTCGCAAGTTTTACCTCCACGGCGAGCACCCGGCCATCTGCACGCTCTACGATGAAGTCCACTTCGTGGTTTCCGCGCGACGTGCGTAAATAATAGACGGAGGCACCATTGGCTTCGGCGAAGACTAGGAGTGACAGGGCCGCGAGTGACTCGAACAACGCCCCCAAATATGTGCCATCGCGCGGGATGGTTAGGTCGCCTTCACCGCGAAGCAATTTCCCCTTCGTCATCCGGGTTAGGCGCGCCGCCAAGGCAGGGTCGGCTAGAAAGTGTTTGGGCGTCTGTCTTAGCGGGCCGAGGTGACTGTGACCAGGCTGCCAAGCCGCAACTTCATCCAAAATACGCAGCCGGGTGAGTACGTCAATATAGGGAGCGGAACTCTTTCTGGTGGGGGTCGCGTCTCCGATTGCGGCCGTGGCACTTCGAATGGTTTCCCAGGACGCAGTGGTGGCTGTTGCGGCTGCATAAGCTCGTAGCCACGCCATTACCGACGCTGGTTTGCGGTGCATTGACCCAGCCTCAGGCATGTCAGTGTCGACGATCCGTGCTAGGTAACTGTTGAGCTGCTTCTCAAGTGGCACCCCACTTAGATGCTGAAGGCCCGGCAAGCCCGATGCGAGTATCAAGTCGGTGTAGTCACCGAGCCCGAGATTGCAATGTCCTGAAACGCTAACTGCGGAGTCGGACAAGAGGGTACCGAGACTGACAGTGGCAATGCTGACGCCCCGCTCAGGAAGGGTAAGCGGCCGTAATCGAACCGAAGTGATCCGGCCCGCTCCCGAGTGGGTACCGGCTGAAGGCATTGAACCGGTTAGAAGAAAACGACCACCAGTTGGGTTCTCGTCGACCGAAGTCTTGACCGCGTCCCAGACACTCGGCACGTATTGCCACTCGTCGATGAGGGTGGGCGTGGGTCCGATGAGTACCAGTTCGGGGTCTGCCTCAGCAATGGCGCGCTCTTGTGGTCTGTGCAACCGGTGCACGGTGTTGGCCCGCTGCAGGGCCGTGGAGGTTTTTCCGACCCCTTTTGGGCCATCGATCAAGATGGCGGGAAGGTGCGGGAACAAGGAGTCGAGCTCGTCGTCGACTATCCGTCGGACGTAGCCAGTTTGGCGGAAAGAAGCCTTAGGCGTCACGGCCCTAAGATACCATTTTTCACCCTTCTACGATACAATTTCCCACCCTTCTACGATACATTTTTTCCGATCACCGACCCAGAAATTTGACGGCGTTCGCCGACATCCCCTAGCCTTTACCGCGAGCGCCGACAGCAGGCGCGGCTGCCAACCGTGCGGCCTACGGCCTAGTGGCGGCCCAAAAACCGGAGGTCCAGCGATGCGCGTCACCGATGCCTCCGATCTGGGCCGGGTGCTGCGCTCGGCGCGCCAGGCCAAGGGCTGGAGCCAGCAGCGGTTGGCCGATGCGGCGGGGCTGAGCCGCGACTGGGTGGTGCGGGCCGAAAGCGGCAGCGGCCGCCTGGAGGTGCAGTTGGTGTTGAAGGCGCTGCGGGCCCTTGATCTGAGCATTGATGTGGCCGAGGCGATGCAGGACGCGGGCTGATGACGGCAGCGGCAACGCGCAAGGTTTCGTACGCGCAGAACGCGGAAGACATCCGTGTCTGGCGGGCGTTTGCAGATCCGCAAACCGGCGCGTGCATTGAAACGAAGTTGACCTATGTTGACGTCGGCGCCAACGA
>CAJBZP010000038.1 GCA_903960135.1 uncultured Actinomycetes bacterium
CGAGTTGCCGCGGTGCAGTCCTGGCCAGCATTGAAGTAACCGGCGACCGCGAGCCATTCGGCGGCAGCTTCAACATCCGCATCATCAAATATCACCACGGGAGCCTTGCCGCCCAGCTCAAGATGCACACGCTTCACATCACGCGCCGCCGACTCGGCAACTTGCATGCCGGCGCGCACCGAGCCGGTGATCGACACCATCTGCGGGGTCTTGTGCTCTACGATCGCACGCCCGGTATCGCGGTCACCGCAAATCACGTTCAGGACACCCGGGGGAAGTGCCCCAGACTCCGCGATAATTTCGGCCATCCGCACGGTGCTTACCGGGGTGGTATCGCTTGGCTTGAGCACCACGGTGTTACCGGCCGCAATAGCCGGCACGTATTTCCAGACCGCCATCAGCATCGGATAGTTCCAGGGAGTCACCTGCCCGATGACCCCAATTGGCTCGCGACGAATAATTGAGGTGAAACCCTTCGCGTACTCACCTGCCGCCCGGCCTTCGAGAACTCGAGCCGCTCCGGCGAAGAACCGGATCTGGTCAATCATCGGTGGGATCTCCTCGGCGGCGGTAACGGCCACCGGCTTACCGGTGTTCTCGCTCTCAAGAGCCACCAATTCGTCCGCGTGGGCTTCGAATGCATCGGCGATAGTCAGAAGCGCCTTTTGCCTCTCGGACGGAGTCGAATTACTCCAGATCTCAAATGCGGCGTCCGCCGCGACATACGCGCGATCAACATCGGTGGCGCTCGAAACTGGGGCCGATGCGAAAACCTGGCCGGTTGACGGGTTGATCAACTCGCTGGTGCGGCCATCGGCTGCCTCGACACTTTCACCATTGACAAAATTTCGCAGAACCCGATTGCCGCTCACGTGAACTCCAATTTTTGAAAGGGAATTAAGGAAACTCCAAAGTGCCCGAAGCGTATCGCCCCACCGCCGGTTTCGTCAGCCCCATCGGCAATTGGGTGCGGATTTCGCACTTTTAGTGCCACATATCAACTAAATCACTTGCCAACTACCCGGTAATGGGCCAATATGGCGACCATGTCGACCCGTGAACGGGCACCTGTCGCCCTTGATGACGTCTCAAAAGCGATCATCGAGCAATTGCAGCAAGACGGTCGGCGCCCCTACGCCAGCATCGGCAAGGCGGTGGGCTTATCCGAAGCTGCCGTGCGGCAACGGGTGCAACGCCTGCAAGATGGCGGCGTCATGGCGATTGTGGCCATCACCGATCCCGTCCAACTTGGGTTCACCAGCGCGGCAATGATCGGCGTTCGCGTTGACGGTGACATTGAAGCGGTTGCCGAGAAGATGGAGTTGATGCCGGAGGTTGATTACCTCGTAGTTTGCGCTGGGTCATTTGACATCTTGGCTGAAGTCATCGCCGAAGACGACGACCACTTGCTCGACGTGGTCAACCGACATATCCGCGCCATTCCTAGCGTTCGCTCCACCGAGACATTTGTCTACCTAAAACTGCGCAAGCAGATCTACACCTGGGGAAA
The DNA here is from genome assembly GCA_903960135.1 of uncultured Actinomycetes bacterium. Taxonomy (GTDB): domain Bacteria; phylum Actinomycetota; class Actinomycetes; order S36-B12; family S36-B12. The sequence goes on from CAJBZP010000038.1 coordinate 1,511, forward strand.
AAGATGACAACCACACCGCAATACGTGACCGAACCCGGCAGTGACGCCATGGCTAGCTCGGCCCGCGACCACCTCTGGATGCATTTCACCCGCCACTCTTCCTATTACGAGGGCGGTCATGTCCCGGTTATCGTCAAGGGTGATGGCCCCTACATCTGGGATGACCAGGGCAAACGCTACTTCGATGGGCTATCTGGTCTATTCGTGGTTCAGGTCGGTCACGGGCGACGTGACCTGGCGCTGGCCGGTGCCAAACAGGCAGAAGAACTTGCCTTCTTCCCGATCTGGTCCTACGCCCACCCGCGCGCCATCGAGCTCGCTGAACGTCTGGCGCACCTGGCCCCCGGTGATCTAAACCGCGTGTTCTTCACCACCGGTGGTGGTGAGGCAGTCGAGACCGCGTGGAAGTTGGCAAAGCAATACTTCAAGCTCACCGGCAAACCAACCAAGCACAAGGTGATTAGCCGCGCGATTGCTTACCACGGCACCCCACAAGGGGCGCTGTCAATCACCGGCATCCCCGAGGCCAAAATCCCGTTCGAGCCATTGGTGCCGGGCGGCATCAAAGTCCCAAACACCAACTTCTATCGAGCCGGTGAGGAGTACCGGCACGATGAGAAGGCATTCGGCCTGTGGGCGGCAGATCGAATTGCCGAAGCCATCGAGTTCGAAGGACCGGACAGTGTCGCCGCTGTTTTCGTCGAACCGGTGCAGAACTCCGGCGGTTGCTTCCCGCCTCCCCCCGGGTACTTGGAGCGCGTACGCGAGATTTGTGATCGCTACGACGTACTGATGGTCGCGGACGAAACCATCACCGGGTTCGGGCGCATCGGTGACATCTTCGCGATGAATCGTTTTGGCGTGACACCCGACATCATCACTTGCGCCAAGGGCATGTCATCCGGCTATGCAGCGATCGGCGCCATGATCGCAAGTGAACGGCTCTTCGAGCCCTTCAAGCACGGATCCACGGCCTTCCTGCACGGTTATACCTGGGGTGGTCACCCGGTCGCGGCCGCCGTCGCACTGGCCAACCTTGACCTGTTCGAGTCCGAGGGAATTATTCAAAATGTGCTGGCGAATGAGGCCAACTTCAAGCGCACCCTCGACAAACTCAGCGATCTGCCTATCGTCGGTGATGTGCGAGGTGCCGGCTACTTCTATGGCATCGAGTTAGTCAAGGACAAAGTTACGCGCGAGACTTTCGACGACGATGAAGCAGAAAGGCTACTTCGCGGCTTCTTGTCCAAGGCGCTCTTTGACAATGGGCTTTACTGCCGGGCCGATGATCGTGGTGATCCGGTCGTACAACTTGCTCCCCCGCTAACCTGCGGGCAGAAGGAATTCGATGAGATGGAGGCCATCTTGCGGACGGTTCTCACTGAAGCATGGTCGGTACTGTGAACGCCGCACCAGCGCCCGGGTCAACTGATCGAACCAAGGGTCGGCGAATCCCGGAGAACTCCGTAACCGAAACTGCGGCATTGCATGCGGTACTCGACGCCGGATTAGTTGCCCATGTTGCCGTCGTCGATGAGTCCGGCCAGCCCTATGTGCTTCCAGTGGCCTACGCCCGGCGCGGTGGGCAAGTACTGTTCCATGGCTCAACCGGGTCCCGACTTTTTCGTGGTCTGGCAGCTGGGCAACCCACCTGCCTGACGGTGACCTTGCTCGATGGCTTGGTCCTGGCCCGAAGTGCATTTGAGTCGAGCATGAACTACCGAGCCGTGATGGTTCTTGGCATAGCGACCAAACTCAGTGGAGACGATGAACTTGACGCACTTGCGTGCATTACCGAGCACCTGCTGCCCGGCCGGTGGGCGCAGTGCCGGCACCCATCGGCTAAGGAACGCGCCGCGACCATGACATTGGCCCTGGATTTGACCGAGTGCTCGGTCAAGATCCGAGCCGGTGGCCCTGATGATGATCCCGCCGATCTGGTGGATCCGATCTATAGCCAGATCTGGGCCGGCGTGGTGCCCATCGGCAAGGACTTCCAAACCCCGGTGGCCGATGAGCACACGCCGCCACATGTCGAAGTGCCCGAGTACATCACTGGGTGGCGCAGCTCGTGAGTGGACGTTCGTCTGATCTTTCACTGTGGTGGAGCACACTGCCGACCGAATTGACTTTGCCAATTGGCACTCCGTTGCCCGGTGATGCAACAGCTGACATTGCCATCGTCGGCGCCGGTTATACCGGGCTATGGACCGCCTACTACCTACTCAAAGCCGACCCGACACTACGGGTGGCAATTATCGAGGCGAACTACGCTGGCTTTGGGGCCAGTGGGCGCAATGGCGGTTGGGCGTCCGCCCTTTTCCCGGCCAGTCTTGAGACCCTTGCCCGCGTTAGTTCACGTGCCGATGCCATCCGGCTGAAACGAGAGATGTTCCAGACCGTCACCGAAATCGGTCGGGTGGCTGTCACTGAAGGCTGGGATATCAACTGGCAGCAGGGCGGCACCGTAGTGCTGGCCCGAACTCCCCTACAACTAACCGATGCCCGCGCCGAGATAGCCAATCTTCGGTCCTGGGGATTCGGTGCGGAGGATTATTCCCTACTTGATGCAACCGAAGCCAAGGACATGGCGAATGCAACTGACGTCCTCGGCGGCACCTTCACCCCGCACTGCGCAGCGATCAACCCTGCACTACTGGTGCGCAGTCTCGCGCGTACCGTCGTCGCCCTTGGTGCCAAGCTCTATGAAGACACTGCCGCAACCGCCATCGAGCCCGGCATTGTGCGCACATCCCGCGGATCCGTGCGCGCCGAGGTGATCGTGCGCGCGACCGAGGGTTACACCGCATCCCTGGCCGGCGAAAAGCGCACCTTGGCGCCGGTGTACTCATTGATGCTTGCCACCGAGCCACTTAGTGACTCGACCTGGGATTCCATCGGGTTGCGCGAACGCCAGACTTTTAGTGATGGCCGGCACCTAATCATTTATGGCCAGCGCACGGCCGATGGCCGACTCGCCTTTGGCGGGCGCGGTGCACCGTACTTCTTCGGCTCTAAAATCACGCCGGCGCAGGACCGAAACCCGCAAGTACATGCCGGGCTCTGGCAGGTACTGACCGATCTCTTTCCAGCCGTCAGCGCTGCGCACGTCACCCATACCTGGGGTGGCCCACTTGGGGTGCCGCGTGACTGGTGGGCCTCATGCGGGATTGACCGCGCCACCGGGGTGGCGTGGGCCGGTGGCTACGTTGGCGATGGCGTCGGAACAACCAATCTGGCCGGGCGTACCTTGACCGAATTGATCACCGGCCAAGTGCAGTCAGCAGGTGACCTAACCACCTTGCCGTGGGTAAATCACCGGTCACCTAATTGGGAACCGGAGCCCTTGCGCTGGCTAGGCACCAATATTGGGCTGCGCGTAATGACAAGTGCCGACGACCTGGAGGCTCGCACCGGGCGCCCATCGCGCCGGGCCGCCTTTTTCGCAAGGAAAATGGGCCACTAGACCGATAATTGGATCCAATCACTGAAATTGGATACACTTCACCAGATTCGGTTCCCGGCCAACTAGCCCAGGAGTATTGATGCCATCCGCACCCCAACGCCCACTTGACCTGTTCGCCATTGACCACCTGCTGTCCGAGGAGGAGCGGGCCATGCGCGACGTCGTCCGCGCCTATGTCGATGCCCAAATCAAGCCGCGGGTTGCCGGCTGGTTTGAAAGCGGCGAGATTCCGGCCCGGGAATTGGCCTTGGAACTCGGTGAACTCGGAGTCTTGGGCATGCACCTTGAAGGCTACGACTGCGCTGGAACTTCGGCCGTGGCTTACGGCTTGGCTTGCATGGAGTTGGAAGCCGGGGACTCTGGGATCCGCTCGCTGGTAAGTGTGCAGGGCTCGTTGGCGATGTACGCGATCCACGCATTTGGCTCCGACGAGCAGAAGGCGACCTGGCTGCCGAGAATGGCTGCGGGCTCAGCAATCGGTTGCTTTGGGCTCACCGAAGCCGACTTTGGCTCGAACCCATCTGGAATGCGAACCAATGCCAAACGCGATGGTGATGACTGGATCCTAAACGGCTCCAAAATGTGGATCACCAATGGCAATATCGCAGACGTCGCTGTGGTGTGGGCCCAGACCGATGACGGAATCCGCGGGTTTGTCGTTCCGACTGACTCCCCCGGCTTCACGGCCAACGCGATTCACATGAAGATGTCACTGCGTGCATCGGTAACGAGTGAACTTGTCTTCACCGATATCAGACTGCCCGGCTCCGCGATGCTGCCCGGGGTGAAAGGCCTAAAAGGTCCGCTGTCCTGCCTGAACGAGGCCCGGTTCGGCATTTTGTTCGGCACCATGGGTGCCGCACGCGATTGCCTGGAGACAGCTATCTCATATTCAATTGACCGTGAGCAATTCGATAAGCCGATTGCGAGTTATCAACTCACTCAGAAGAAACTTGCCGATATGGCACTCGAGCTCGGAAAAGGCACTCTTCTGGCGCTGCACCTTGGCCGTCTTAAGGATGAGCACCTGATTAGACCGGAGCAGATCAGTGTCGGCAAATTGAACAATGCGCGCGAAGCCTTAAATATCGCACGGGAGTGCCGGGGCATTCTTGGTGGTAACGGCATCACCCTTGAGTACCCAATTATTCGCCACATGAATAATCTTGAGTCGGTTTATACCTACGAAGGCACCAACGAGATGCACACCTTAGTTGTTGGTGAGGCATTAACCGGAATCGCGGCCTACCGCTGATGACCGGTGCGCTAAACGGGGTGCTGGTCGCAGACTTCTCCCGGGTACTTGCCGGCCCCTATGCGTCAATGCTGCTGGGCGACCTTGGTGCCACGGTGATCAAGGTTGAGCGCCCCGGCGCCGGCGACGACACCCGCGCTTGGGGGCCGCCGTTTGCTGCGGATGGCCAGTCAACTTACTTTCACGCGGTTAACCGAAATAAGAGGTCACTTGCATTGGACATCGGCGCGGCCGCCGATCAGCGCATCGCCCAGCGCCTGGCCGAACGCGCCGATATCGTCCTCGAAAATTTCAAACCTGGTGCGCTTAGCCGCTACGGACTCGACTACCAATCGGTAGTTACCACTAACCCCAGCGTTATTTACTGCTCGATCAGCGGGTTTGGAACTGGCGCTGGTGCTGATTTACCCGGATACGACCTGCTTGTTCAGGCCATGGGCGGGTTGATGAGCATTACCGGCACGGATGAGCCAACCAAAGCCGGGGTTGCGGTGGTCGATGTTCTCACCGGGCTCCACGCAACCGTTGCCATTCTTGCCGCGCTGCGTCACCGCGAGTTAACCGGTGCCGGGCAACTCGTTGAAGTCTCACTTCTTTCTAGTTTGCTATCAGCCCTGGTTAACCAGGCATCAGGCTTCGTCGGTGCCGGGGTAATACCAACCTTCATGGGCAACGCCCATCCGTCAATCGCCCCTTATGAGGTTTATCAAACCGCGGACCGTCCACTTGTCATTGCGGTTGGCAATGACAGCCAATTTAGCGCGCTCGCAACGGCGATTAACTGCCCCCACCTAGCCACCGACAACCGGTTTGCCACCAATCCCGCGCGGGTCGCCAACCGCTCGGCGCTGGCCACCGAGTTGACCGTTGCCCTGGCCACCGAAGGCGCGGATCATTGGCGCCAGGTGCTGACCGCGGTCAATGTGCCCTGTGGGCCGATCAATGATGTCTCGCAAGCCTTCACCCTCGCGGCCGAACTCGGACTGGACCCAATCGCGTTAGTCGAAGACGCGGCAAATGGCGCAAATCAGGTTGCGAATCCAGTGCGATATTCGGTTACCCCGGCTACGTATCACCTATCGCCACCAATGGTTGGCCAGGACAATGCATCGGTGATCGCGGAATTCGACCTAGCATGAACACCAAGCCACTAACCGCGCAGGAGGAAGTACTCGCGCTCTTGCGCGTGGAAATCCTCACCGGTTCACTACAACCAGGCCAGCAGATTGTGCAGGATGTACTTGCTGAGAGATTCGGTGTGAGCCGGGTCCCGCTTCGTGAAGCCTTGAAGATCCTCGAAGGTGAGGGGCAAGTTACCCACCACCCGCACCGCGGCTACTTCGTAGCAGAGTTGAGCATCGGTGACTTGCACGAGGTATATCGGCTGCGGGCTCTCCTCGAGCGTGAAGCCGTAACCGCCGCAGTCGCCAATATCACCGATCGCGATCTGATCACCATCACCGAACTCGCGAAGGAGGTGCGCAAGGCAGCCTCGACTGGCGAGGTGCTCGCAATCACCGCCGCGAATCGAGCATTCCACTTCGCAATCTTCGAACTCAGCGAAATGCCGAGATTAATTCGCCTGCTCCGCCAGCTCTGGGATACCACCGATGTTTATCGATCTGTCTACTTCTCGAGTGCCACAAATAGGGAACGTATTCTGCTCGAGCATGACGAGATCCTCGATGCTCTTTGCGCGCGCAATGTGGCTCGCTTGGTTCAATGGCACGACACGCATCGTGATAACTCAGTTTCGAGTGTCAGTGCGGTGATAGCTCGCTAAGAATCAGCGCCATCACGCGACAACAGGGGGGTTATCGCCTCGAGCACACGCACATCCTCAATAGTGCTTGGTACCACAACTTCACGCCCGTCAGCAATGCTGCGCATGGTGGCCCGCAGGATTTTACCTGAGCGAGTCTTCGGCAGCGCCGGGACGATAACAACTTCTTTGAGTGCGGCCACCGGCCCGATCTCGTCGCGCACGGCCGCCACGATCGTGGCCCTAAGGTCTATCGGATCGACTTCTACTCCAGCCTTTAGCACCACGAAGGCCCGTGGGATCTGACCTTTGAGTTCATCGTGGACGCCAATAACCGCACACTCGGCCACCATCGGGTTCGCAGCGACGACCGCCTCCATTGAGCCGGTCGATAGCCGGTGGCCGGCCACATTGATCACATCATCGGTGCGGCCCATCACGTGCAGGTAGTCATCCTCGTCAAAATAGCCACCGTCACCGGTGGTGTAGTAGCCGGGGAAAACTGTCAAATACGAATCAATAAAGCGTTGGTCATCACCCCACAAGGTAGGCAAGGTACCCGGTGGCATGGGTAGTTTGATAACGATCGCACCCTCTGTTCCCGGTGGCACTACCTTGCCTTGGCCATCAAGGATTTGCACGTCGTACCCGGGCACGATCACACTGGGTGATCCGGACTTGATCGGCATTGGGGCGAACCCGCGCAGGTTTGAGGCGATTGGCCATCCACTTTCGGTTTGCCACCAATTGTCGACTACGGGAATCCCCAACTGGTCGGTTGCCCATTGGTAAGTGCTCGGATCGAGTCGCTCCCCAGCAAGGAATAACGTACGCAATGACCTTAAATCATGCTGGCTGATGTGGGAGCCTGCTGCATCCTCGCGCCGGATGGCTCGAATCGCCGTCGGGGCTACGAAGAGTCCGTTGACCCGGTACTCCTCGATCACCCGCCAGAAGGCACCGGCATCTGGGGTGCCGACCGGCTTGCCCTCGTACATCACCGTGGCTGCGCCACAGATCAGCGGTGCGTACACGATGTAGGAATGCCCGACCACCCAACCGACATCGGAGGCTGCCCACCAGACATCACCGGGGCCCATTCCGTAGACATTGGTGAACGACCAAGCCATCGCAACGCCATGGCCACCGTTGTCACGCACCACGCCTTTGGGCTTGCCCGTCGTGCCCGATGTATACAAGATGTATAGCGGGTCGTTCGCGTGCACCGGCACGCAGTCATGCTTGGTGGCAGTTGCGATTAGGTCGTGCCAGTCGACCTCGCGCTCACCCAGCACGGCGAGTGACTGTGGTCGTTGCAAAACCACCACGGCAGTCGGTTTGTGGGTTGCCAATTTGATGGCCTCCTCCACAATTGGCTGATACTCAACAATTCGCCCTGGCTCGATGCCACAGGAAGCACTGACGATTACCACGGGTTCCGCGTCATCGATCCGGGCGGCTAGTTCGGCTGCGGCGAATCCACCGAAGACCACCGAATGCACCGCACCCAACCTGGCACATGCGAGCATCGCAACCGCCGCCTGCGGAACCATCGGCAGGTAGATCAGAACTCGATCGCCTTTTTGCACGCCAAGGCTGGCCAAGCCACCGGCGAATACGGCGACCTGATCGAGTAGCTCGCGATAGGTGATGGCCTGTTTACTGTCGGTCAGTGGACTGTCGTAATAGATGGCAACCTGATCGCCGCGACCGGCCGCCACCTGGCGATCAAGGGCGTTCGCGCAGGTATTAAGAACGCCATCGGGGTACCAGCGGTAAATTGGGGCGCGGCTGCTATCCAAAATCGCCGTGGGGGCGCTGACCCAGTCAATCTGCTTTGCGGCGGCCCGCCAAAATTCGATCGGATCGTCCTGCCAGAGCTGACGAATCTCGTGGTACCCAGCCACCCTGCCCCCGATCTAGATCGCGGTAGAAGCTATTTGTCTTTGCCGGGACCCGGCTCCCCAGGAGTCTGACGTTGAGCCAATGCCTTAGTGGCCGCACCCCCCACGATCTTTACGGCCACTGCGATAAATGCGATATCAATCGCCATCTGGAGCATCGCCACGGACCTAGCCGCGGTAGTCACCGGGGTAATATCACCGAATCCCACAGTGGCTAACACGGTTACGGCGAAGTAGAAAGCCGAGAAGCGATCCAGATCTTCGGTAAATGAGCCCGGGTCAGTACCCGACATTATGTCGTAAGTCATGGCGAATATCGCAAGAAACATCGTGGCGACAAGTATCAGTGCTTCGGCCGCTTGCACCTGCGGATAGTTCGCTTTGTGAATTCGCCTTATCTGCAGTCGGAAGTACCAGATATACACGCCAATCATCAAGGCAATTGCAACGATTGGGACCCACACGTTTAGGTGGGGCCGGGCTGGGACAAGAACGAGTATTGCGGCAATGAACAAAATCCCGAGGAGAGTCCGACAGACCGAAACGAAGACGATCTTCGTCTTCTGCCAGACCGTCAGCCCAGCGGTAGCCGCCGCCAGCTCGGATACCGCATCACTAGTTGGAGTCGTCATCGGACAATTATGTCAGTTCGTGGCGGCGGCCAGCTGCCCGCACGCCCCATCAATCTCCCGGCCTCTGGTCCCCCGAACCGTCACTGCGAGTCCGCGGTCTCGCAGGATGCGGACGAACTCATCCTCATCGGCAGGCCGCGAGGCCGTCCAGATCGAACCGGGGGTCGGGTTCAGCGGGATTAGGTTCACATGAACTAGGTGGGTCGCGAGCAGATCCGCAAGCAGCGAGGCCCGCCAGGCCTGATCATTGATATCACGAATTAACGCGTACTCGATACTGATGCGCCGATGGGTTCGATCGGCGTACTCCCAAGCCGCATTCAGCACCTCGGCAACCGGCCACCGGGTGTTTACGGGTACTAACGTATCTCGCAACTCGTCATCTGGTGCATGCAGTGATAGCGCTAGGGTGACAGGTAGGCCTTCAGCCGCGAGTTGCTTGATTCGAGGCACTAATCCGACCGTCGAGACGGTTATTCCGCGAGCACTTAGACCCAATCCAGCCGGCGGCGCTGAGACCAACCTTCTAACAGCCTCAACAACGGCCCCGTAGTTGGCCATCGGCTCGCCCATGCCCATGAACACCACATTCGATACCCGCCCTGGACCACCAGCTATCAATCCGCGATCAAGTGCCCGGGCGCCCTCGAGCACTTGTTCCACGATCTCCGCTGTTGAAAGATTTCGGGTCAGCCCCGCCTGACCGGTCGCACAAAAGGGACAGTTCATGCCACACCCGGCCTGCGAGGAGATGCACATCGTGACCCGCTCGGGGTAACGCATAAGCACCGATTCAATAACCGCCCCGTCGTGCAGGCGCCAGACCGACTTAACCGTGGTGCCCCCATCACAATCGATTGACCGAACCGGGGTCAACAATTGCGGCAAGAACATCTTGGCTACCTGCTCGCGCATCTGCGCCGGTAGATCCGACCATGTCGATGGCGCATCGGATAAACGACCTAGCCACTGCCGCGAGACTTGATCGGCACGAAATGCCGGAAGGCCCAACTCAACAAATGCCGCCCGCCGCTGCTCCGGTGCCATGTCCATCAGGTGACGGGGTGGCTTGCCACGCTTTGGGGCCTCAAACAGCAACTCCCCCGGTGGCAGCCCCGACTTCGAAGCACTCATCAGGTGGTAGCGAGCCCGGTGCCAAGGAAGAGCGCAAATAGCGCCCACGAGGTAAAAGCATTGGGGATAAGCGAATCAAGGCGATCCATCATCCCGCCGTGACCTGGCAAGAAAGTGCCCATGTCCTTAAGACCTAAGTCACGCTTGATAGCACTCTCGGCGAAGTCACCGGCGGTGGCCGTGATGGCCAAGATCACGCCCGCAATAACCCCTTGCCACCATGGCGCGTCCAGGAGCCAGACAAAACACGCCGCACCAACCGCACCCTGCAATATAACCGAGCCGGCAAAGCCTTCCCAGGATTTCTTGGGACTAATTTGCGCCGCAATCGGATGCTTGCCCAAAAAGACGCCAGCTGCATATCCGCCGATGTCGTTGGCGGCCGTCAGCAGAATGAAAACAAGGACCCGCTGCGCCCCATTTTCGGCAGCGAGGGTGAGCATCAAGAAGGCTGCCATGAACGGTAAGTAGGCGGCAACAAATACACTGGCTGTTACGTCACGAACGTACCCATCGGTGCCACGTCGGATTCGCCAGAACATCACCGCGAGCACCGTCAAGCCTAAAACGAATAATTGCGCGAACGGGCCCCAAAAATATGCGGCCGCCGGTAGGACAACAGCGGCAATAAATAGCGGAGTTCGAGCAATGTGGATATTGCGCTGACTGAAGGCCTGAACAAACTCCCGGACCGCCACGACGATAGCCACGATCACCACGATCGCAAAGAGCCACTTGATGGTGAACAGGCTCACCAAGACCACGGCGGCCAGAATGAGAGCCGATACGATTGCAGCTGGGAGGTTACGTCCCGCACGGGACTTCTTCCCCTTCGGAGCTGCCGGCTTATCGCTCAAGATCAGACCTCGAGCAGTTCTGCTTCTTTGTGCTTTAAGACTTCGTCAATGTGCTCGACTTGCTTGTGCGTAACATCGTCAAGGTGCTTTTCCGCGCGGCGGACGTCATCCTCGCCGGCTTCACCGTCTTTTTGCATTCTGTCGAGCTGATCTTTGGCATGCCGACGAATATTACGAATCGAGACCCGCGCTTCCTCGGCTTTGTTCTTCGCAACCTTGATGTATTCGCGCCGGCGCTCCTCCGTTAACTGCGGGAGCACCACGCGGATCAGATTACCGTCACTTGTCGGATTGATGCCTAGGTCGCTATCGCGCAGTGCTTTTTCGATGGCCCCAAATGCACCTTTGTCATAAGGCACGATGATTATCATCCGCGCCTCCGGTGTTTGAAAAGACGCCAGTTGGTTCAGCGGAGTCAAAGTGTCGTAGTAATCGACCACAATTTTGTTGAACATTGCCGGGGTGGCACGACCGGTGCGAATTGTCGCAAAATCCTCGCGTGCGATGGCGATCGCTTTCTCCATCTTCTCCTCGGCCTCGAGAAGTACCAGGTCGATTTGCTCACTCACAGTGCACTCCTTATTGGATTAATGCCATATTTCTGTTGGTCTGCTAGGTATCCGCGGAAATCAAGGTGCCAATGGTCTCACCGCGAACGGCCCGAGCGATATTGCCTTCGACGAGCAAATTGAAGACAACTATGGGCAAGCTGTTGTCCTGGCACAGGCTGATTGCGGTGGCATCGGCGACCTTTAAGTTGCGACTCAAGACTTCAGCCGGGGTCAAAGTCTTAAATACCACCGCATCGGGATTCTTGCGCGGGTCATCGTCGTAGACCCCGTCAACACCTTTGGCCATTAAAACCACTTCAGCTCCAACTTCAAGGGCTCGCTGGGCGGCTGTGGTGTCGGTGGAGAAATATGGCTGGCCAAGACCAGCACC
>CAJBZP010000039.1 GCA_903960135.1 uncultured Actinomycetes bacterium
ACTCCCAGGCGCTGACAGATCTCCACGTTACTTGCTCCGCTGGCGAGGAGTTCGAGAACACGAAGCTGATGTGCCGTGAAGCCCGAAGCAACTGTCGGGTCGAGTGGATTACCTTGCTCCGCTATGGACGGATCAAGCATGGTGTTGCCGGCGACCACGGTATTGAGGGCCGCGACAACTGCCCCTATGTCGTCGGTGCGACGTTTTAGGATGTATGCCCAACCACCGACTTGCTCAATTGGCACTTGGGTGAGTACTGAAGCATCTGCATAATTGGAGAGCAATACGATCCCGCAGGTCGGCAGGATTCCGCGGATCGCCAGGCCCGCAGCCAGGCCCCCATTGGGACCATTTGGCGTCTGGCCGACGCTGGTCACTAGATCGAGGATGACGGCGTCGACATTTAGTTCACTTACTTTTGCCAAGAGGTCCGTGGGTGAATCGAAGGCCGCGACCACTTCGACGACACCGGTACCAGATAGAGCGTCTGCGAGTAGATTTCGGAAGAGGACTTCATCTTCCAAAATTGCAATACGCATTTGACCCCCATGGCTTGATAGTGCAGTCATTTTATGGCGGACGGCACTGCTGCTATGCGAAATCGTGGCCCTTGGGTCGGTCATAGCAAATGTGCGGGGCTAGCCCCCCGCAGAGGTTGTTGATGCTACCTACCAAGGAACTATCGACTCATGAAGTACTAGCAAACGGCAGGACCGGTACGACGCAGGCGCCACCGGTTGGCCGAAGTAGGCGGCCTGGCGGTTGCTGGGTGCGGCCAAAGATTGATAGGGGATAGCGCACCTGGATTGCGGCAGGTATGGTGTCGTCGTGTCCCAGATGCCACCGCCTGGCTCAGATTCAAGTGAACCAACTGGCTCCGCTGAGTCCACTTGGCCCACGGCACCCCCGGGTGTCGATTTGGGAACCACGGCATCTGCAGGCGCCAATATGGGGAGCACGGCTACCCAAGGCGCGACTTCCGGCAATGCCATCGCCGCACTCGTGCTTGCAATCGCATCTTGGGTTGTATGCCCAATAGTATTTGCCGTCATCGCCTTGATCTTCGCCTCCCTTGGACGTAAAGAGATTGCGGCTTCTGGGGGCACCCGGCACGGCATGGAGTTGGTGACCGCCTCGCGGATTGTGGCCTGGATCAATATCGGGCTCTGGGCCGCGTTGCTCGTTATCGGGCTGATTGTTGGCATCATCGTGCTGCTTCTTGGCGGTATAGCGTCGGTAACGCCCGGTTCGGTTGGGGGTTAGTGCCGGTGGAGGCGAACTAGTGGGCGCAGTTGTTGCTACGGGTGCCAATTTGGACCTATTGCCTGGGCTTCGGGCGCTGTACGAGGCCACCGCTGGCGGCAGCCCTAATGTGACCGTTGCGGTCATTGACGGACCCGTTGACTTTGCCCACGAGGTTTTTGCCGGCGCAGACCTGCGCACGGCGCTAGGGGCGACCGCCATGTCGGCAGCGGCCGGGAACAAGATGGCCGAGCACGGCACCCATGTCGCCAGCATTCTTTTTGGCCAGCCGGGCACCGAAGTTGAGGGTATTTGCCCAGGTGTCCGTGGCGTGATAATCCCGGTCTACGACTCGTTAACCGGTAGCGCCCCGCAATTGGAAGTGGCCCGGGCCATTGAACTGGCAATCGATGAAGGCGTCGACATCATCAACTTCTCCGGGGGCCAGTACTCAGACACCGGTCAGTCGGACCAATGGCTTTCCGAGGCGGTGGCCAGATGCGCGGAGGCTGGTGTGCTCCTCATCGCCGCGGCGGGCAACGACGGATGTGAGTGCCTGCACGTGCCGGCAGCTTCGGGAACAGCGCTGGCCGTCGGCGCCATTGACGCGGCCGGTGCGCCAATGGACTTCAGTAACTGGGGGCACGGTTACGCCTGCAATGGGATAACGGCACCCGGGGCCGATATTTTGGGGGCCCTGCCAGGTGGCGGTGTGACCCGGCTAAGTGGCACTTCATTTGCGACCCCCATGGTGAGCGGGGTGGCTGCTTTGCTGCTGTCACTGGCTAGGGCCGCCAATTTGGGGGTAGCCCCATTGAGTTCGCTGGATATTCGCGATATCTTGCTCCAAGGTTCAGCACCATGTGTTAGTACTGATCTAAATGTCTGTCAGCGACTGCTTTCAGGCACTATCGACGTAGAAGGAGCAGTGGCAGCAATGAGCGACGCAATGGTAGTTGGGCCAGCGGGCGGTTGTGGTTGTGGCGGGACGGGTTCGGTGCCGGCAACTGAACCGTCGGGCACTTCAGCGGTAAGCCCGTCCATGGCTGATGCTCCCGAGGGGCAGAATATGGTCTACGCGCTCGGTAACTTGTCATATGACTTTGGTACTGAGGCCCGTCGGGATTCCTTCAAGCAGTTGATGCCGCCGGTTGAAATCGACGGTAATGTCGTGCCGCCAAATCCCTATGATGCCCGGCAGCTTGTTTCCTATCTTGGGCAAAATGGTTCTGAGGCGCGGGCGCTGACTTGGACTTTGAATATCGAGCTCACTCCGGTGTACGCATTGGAGCCAACCGGCGCCTTCGGCGCGGATAGTTATGGGCGTCTGGTCGAGATCTTGGCCGCTGAGATCCTTGCCGAAGGTGATGAGGACCACATTCAGCGGGTGAGTATTCCGGGCCGCCTTACGGGCAACACCGTCCGCTTGTTCTCCGGGCAAGTTGTCCCAGTGCTGCAGTTGGAGAATCCACGTGGCATGTACGGCTGGAAGCACAATATGTTGGTCGCGCAGGCCGCACATGCTGTTAGCGGTCGCGCCACGGCCTCAGCCGACCTGAAGACCGTCCAGGAGAACCTGCGAGGCTTCCTCGACCGGGTGTACTACGACCTGCGTAACCTTGGTGTGCTCTCGAGTGATCGGGCAGTCAACTTTGCAGCGACGAATGCCTTCCAAGCGGCGATGGTGTTCTCCGAGGCGCTCGGCGGTGGCATGCAACTTGAAACCATCGAGACTGAAATGTCGCCATTTGCTCGCGCCGATTCCGATGCTTGGGATGTAAAAATGAAGTTCTTCGATCCCGAGAACACGCGCCGGGCTCGCCGGGTTTACCGCTTTACCATTGACGTCAGTGAACTGATGCCCGTCACCTTGGGCGAGGTCCGCAGCTGGACCACGGCCGTCTGATAGCCCGCAACCATGTATCCGATACAGGCGCCCCCGGTGCAGCGGCCCGAATTGGTAATGCCCTCTTCGACGATTGACGTCAGATCCGGGTCACTTGAGTATTTGGTCGGGGTCTACATGCATCTAACCCACGGGGCAAACTACGACGACCCATCCCCGTGGGTTAGGGCCGCCTTCATGCCGAGGAATAGGTCACGATGAGTGCGGAAAAGAGTCCTGAGTCAGGTGAAAACCCACCGCCCCGGGCGGCCTTGCCGAAGAAGGCCAAGGCGGCGAAGCCGGCTGGCAAGGCCAAGTCCGGGCCGAACCCGGGGGGTGTGGTTCATCGGGTTAGCTCCGAGGTGAATACGGTTGCGCACGATCAGCATCCCGGACACTCCGTACATCCGCGCGGCCATAATCCCAAGGCGGAAATCAAGATACTCCCTCACCTGTATCAGCCGGATAATGAGAAAGAAAATGGGTCCGGGATCTATGCCCTGGCCCATTGGGTGAAGTTTCTCGAGGAGCGCGGGGTAGCGGCTATCAGTGAGGCAACTGGTGCCTCGGTTACCTTCGTGCGCGGCCTCACTCACCGTTAGGACGGTAAATGCCTGACCTCAATACCCTGCCAGGGGTGCTTCGCCTGCGCGCGCTCACCCAAGGTGACCCGCGGGTTCTGACCGCTGTCATTGATGGTAGTCCGGTGATTGATCACCCGGCCTTTGATGGCGCCGATGTCACCTCGGTGCGTGGGTACTGGCTAGATGACCGTGAGAATTCAGATGGAAGCACTGGGCATGCGACCCACATCACGAGTGTGATTTTTGGGCAACCTGGCAGCGAAGTACCAGGATTGGCACCGCGGGCTCGTGGACTTTTTATCGCATCGGGAGTCGACGACGACAGTGCCGAATCTGAGATAGGTATCGCACGCGCAATTGAATACGCCCTATCGCAAGGTGCGCAGATCATTCACTGCGCCTTTTGTCACCCGAGTCAGACCGGATCAACCCAGTCGTGGCTAACTGATGCAGTACGCAAGGCAGAAGACGCCGGTGCCATCATCGTGGCGCCGGCGGGCAATGACTATGGCGAGAACTGGTGCTCCCCGGCAGCGATGCCAACTGTGCTCGCGGTCGGAGCCTTAGCCGATGATGGTGCACCAATGCACTTCACCAACTTTGGTACCCGATATGACGGCCACTCAATCATGGGTCCGGGCGAGAATGTCTTGGGTGCGAAGCCCGACGGTTCAATCGTAAACCAAAAGGGCACCAGCGTTGCCGCGCCGGTGCTCACCGGTTTGATAACTGCGATAACCTCCGCCCTTGTCCAAGCTGGCCAAGCCCCCAACCCGCAGTTGGTGCGCGATGTTTTGATTGCCACGGCGCGACCTTGCACCGGTTCGGGGGCCGAACGGTGCATAGGTGGCGAAGTTGCGGTGGATCGGGCGCTTCAGGTGTTGTTCGACGGGGTATCAATTGCCTCATTCGCGGCCGACAACGCTCGCATTTTGGCCCTGCAGCCCGCACCCGATGCACCGGCGGTGATCCCAGAGCCACCTAACCCGGATAGCCAATACCAATTGCCACCGCATTCATCAGCAACCCACCACACGGGAGAGCCGCCACTGCCGCGTGAGGTGTATCAGCGCGAGGAGCGCATAGGTGTCGGCGTATCACCCTCGGTTGAGCCGTCGCTCATGTACCCGGCCCGCACTTTCGCGATCGGCACCATTAGCTACGACTTCGGTGATGAAATCACTCGCGATTCATTCAATGAGGCGATGGGTGGACGCTACGGAGTGGGCACCGGAATCACCAATGACGACCAAGCGATGGTCGATTACTTAGATGCCAATCCGGCGGAAGCACGCAAGTTGATTTGGGTGCTCTCTATTAATGGTGAGGCACGATTTGCGATCACTCCCGTTGGGCCGTACGCAGCCGATGTCTACGACATGTTGGCAGCGCTGCTGCAGGGCCAGGCCACTGGTGCAATCTCAGTGGTATCAATGCCAGGCAGTGCTGAGCCGGGAATGGCAACTTTGCTGGATGGCACCGTCATTCGAAAGCTCCATCGCAATGGGCTTCGGGGGATCTACGGCTGGCACCCGGAAAATCTGGCTGAACAGTGCTTAGCGGCCGTTCATCGGGATGCATTGACCGGACTAGAGCAAGGTATTGCGGCAGCTGCGAAGGCCGAATCAGGGGTGGCGGGCGCAGATGATGAGGTTTTTGGAATAGATGAGGTCGGCACCGACGTCTGGACCCGCCTGCAGACTGCTCCGTCGCCAGAAGTGCGACTTGCGGTTCAAGATTTCCTAGAGGAGATCTATTTTCGGGCACCACAGGATCCGTCGATTTCGGTCGAAAGAGCTTTGAATCTCGCAGCTACCAATGGCTATCAAATCGCAATGGCATTCTTAGACGCTCTTAATGCTGGCTTTGACTACCTGTCTTATGGCACCGAGTACAGCCCCTTCAGCCGGGTCGGTGGCAACTGCTGGGAAGTTGTCCTCCGCTTCAAGGATCCAGCGCACCTGACCCGTGGTGCGCGCGAATACCGGTTCACGATTGATGTCGCCGACACTTTGCCGGTGGCGGTCGGACGGGTGCGACGCTGGGCGGCCGTTCGGTGAGCAAGCTGGTCGGACTGAGCCCAGCGGTGACAATTAGTCCTGCTGATGCCAGTTGGAGTGAGTTGGTCGGTCCGAGTGGGTCGCTGGTCGTACCCGCTGACTTTGTTAAATCCTTGCCGGTGGGTGGTGCCTCGCCATCGAATGCGGTCGATGATGGGCGCCTACTGCAGAAGTTGGCCGATGGGGGCTTCTTAGCGGTCACGGCTTATGAAAACGACACCCCATTAGCCACCTTGGTGCCGGGGGTGGATCCCTTGAAGTCAATGCCCGTTGATGCATTGCCAACCACTGCCTACCGCCTGTCAAGATTCGCCTACCTCCATCGTGCCATGCGGGCGATGCTGATTGAGATTCCGACCACCTCTGCCTATCTGGAGATTCACGATCCGAGAGTGGCTGCGATTGCGGCCGGCTTGGCATTTGACCAGACCCCGGTAGCCCTGGCATCAGCCAGCGGGTTAAGTGTTAGCGGCGTCTGCGAAGTTCTTGGACTCATGCGTTCGATTGGCATCGCGGTCCCGGTCGTTCGCGGCCTGGAGTTCGTGCCCGCGGTAAAGTCCTTGGTTGATTGGGCGCAGCGCGAGGCATTACCAAGTGGATTCTCGCATTCGGGTTTGGTCGTCGGCCTCGACCAGATACCGGTCGATGGGGCGGATGCTTCGTTTCACTTGATTTTTGAGTTACACCATGACGGCTCCCGCCAGGTCGACATCTCGGTCTGTTTGCCATATTCCGGCCCGGGCACCAGTGGCGATCGCGCAGTCCTTAGCAGCACCGGGTTCTATGAGTTTGACGTAGTTGACGGTGTCGAGTCGTTAATGGGCGTGTTCATACATTTACTCCCTCCGACCGACCTGATTGCGCAAGACGACCAGGTGCAACGCCTAGATGAGGCCCTTCGGGCATTGGGCACCAACTGCCAGGCCTCGAGCAACTTAGCTGCCCGCGAATTGGTCGTGGCTTTGGGCTTACCGGCCATGCTCGCGGCGCTGCCGGGTCGAGAAGATGCAGTACGAATGTTGTTTAGCATCCCAGACCTCGCAGCTTTGTCTCTTGCGCGAAAAGTCTTGCTCGATGCTGGATTACCCTTGGCTAGTTTGGCGCACTTCGGGGCGATCGAGACACTGATAGGTGGTGTGGCCTCGGTGCGAATCGCTGTGGATCTAACGGAAACCGGCCTGGGCCAGCGCATCGGGTTTGAGGTGTTTGATCCGCAGGCCATTGCAATGCTCGCCACGGTGCTGCCAACTCTTGGCGTTGACCCCCGAATGCAGGCGAGCGTGCTGGCGGCGGTCTCCGAACCCAGTAAAGAGCGCACGGTGTACCAGACAAATCTAGATGGTTCGATAACCGACGTGCCGGTTGCGCACCAACGTATTGGTTTGCTGCATGTCAAAATTGGCCTCGAGCAAGATGGTCAAGTCGCGGTCAAGACCTACTCGATTGCAGCAAGCAAGCCCTTGAACGAGGTAGGGAAGTCGGTTGAGGATGAGCTAATTCCGCGGTCATGGGAGTTTCATGATCTCCTTTTTCACACGAAGACCAGAAATGGCCGGGTGCGCGGAAAGTTAGGTGGCACCATCCGTTTCACCTTGATGCCCCACCCTGCGGAGCCATCAACCCAACCGGTGCCAGGCGATATCTTGTTGCCAACGGTTGACATCCCAGCGTTGATTGCGGCCGACCCGCCATTTGGCAAGGTACTAGAAGAGCGAAAGTCGATTCGCGCTTGGGATGGTGCCGAGTTACCAGTAGCTCAGGTCTCAGAGTTACTCGCAAGAGTGATGCATTTGGTACCGCGAAGTGACGAAGTAGGCGGCCAGGTTATTGAGCGCTCTGGCCGGGTGTACCCATCGGGTGGTGCACTATACGAAATTGACATTGTGTTGTTCGCGAATCGCGTCGCTGGTTTGGCTCCGGGGGCCTACCTATACCGTCAAGGTTCGCATTCACTTGGCGCGCTAACCGGTGACATCGCCAAGCAAGAGCGAGTGTTGTTTGCCGCCAGTGAGGCAACCGGTGCTGGAATGTCCAGGCCTCAGGCACTTATCGTGTTGGCCGCCCGGTTCCCAGATATTGCCACCAAGTATGAGGGCATCGCATATTCACTAATGCTCAAGCATGTCGGGGTGATGATGGCGACAATTCAGTTCTCGGCAACTGCGATGGGCATCGGTTCGGTGCCCTTAGGCACCGGTGACAGTGATGCATTTGCACTCGCGACTGGTCTTGACTACTACACCCAGGGATCCATCGGTGAAATTGCCATCAGCCCGATGGAATAACGCTCCCGCCACGGCTCGGAACCCCTGATGTCGGGACTAGTAGATACCGACGCTGAGCTATGGGAGTTCAAACTTCCGACGTTGTGCACTTTCCAGGTGGCCAAGGACGGTTCCGCTGAATTGGCCCTGGTTGCCGGTGTCGACGCGCAGGGCGAAGCCATGGTGCGAAACCATTTGATCGACCCGCTGGTGTGGTGGCGTCGTGGTTATTGGCTCCTAAATGGTGCCGTAGTCGTTGATCCAAATGGCCGAGCCGTGCTGATTTCATCAGCCCCCGAACTCGCGGAGCGCGTGATTATCGGGTTGGCCAAGCGGGGCTGGAGTTGTGTCGGGGATTTCTTGGTCCCCGCTCGCGTAGTTGATGGGGCGGTGCTTGTCTACCCGCGTGCGGCGCCAATAGTGTGCTCGGCGGCCATCGCGGTAATGGAGTCCATGGAAATCGACCAGTTCGTTCGCCCGGGCGGTAATGCGGTTGGCGTCGTGGTTAAGCGCTGGCAGGAACCCATCGCGCTAACCTCAATGGCAACTTTGCTGCCGGAGCCGCCGGAGCCGGTGTCACCTGGCATTGGCAGGGCCCGCATCGCCCGTGGCTTATTAATTGAGGTAGCGGCGAAAGAGCGCACCCCACGTGAACTGCTGGAGATCGTAAGTGGGCTTGCCGTGCTTCCAGCGTGGGTGAGCAGTGATCCGTTGCGAGCAATAACCGACCAAGATGCCGAATGGGCATCAGCAGATGCTCACCAGACCAGTACCAAGGCGAAGGAGGCACTAGATGTCGCCCTGGATGAACTGGCGGGCTGGGTGAGTGCCGGACATGGCTAGCAAGCTGGAATTTGAGCTGCCAGCGAATGTTTGGTTGGCCTCGTATCCGAAATCGGGTAACACTTGGTTCCGTTTTGTTTGGAAGGCGGTCGAGTCCGCACAGGACTTGGATTTGAAGCCGCAGGAAGCGCCGCAACCATGTCAGATGGAATTCCTCACCGGCTGGGGCATTGACGCCCGGCGACTAACGTGCGATGAGCTGGACCTAGTCCGGTCGCGCCTTGAGCTGGCAACTGGCGACCGAATGGGTCGGCCAATTCTGCGCAAGACCCATGAGAAGTTTCGCAGTGCCCCGGACGGCTCGGAGCTATTCCCGGCCGCCGCATCACGGGCCGCGCTGGTGATTATTCGCGACCCCCGTGATGTGGTGTGCTCGGCGGCCCGGCACTTCAATATGAGCCTCGATGCGACGGTAGATCTCATCTGCCGACGCGATCCCCAGATTCCAGGTACGCCATCGGTCTTGATGAGTAGGCAACCCCAAGGGTCCTGGTCGGAGCATCTTGATAGCTGGCGCCGGCTCCCCACCTATCCGGTTGCCGTATTTCGCTATGAGGATTTTCTGGTGGAGCCCGATGCCACCTTCGGGGCAGCGTTGGCTTTTGGCGGCCTTGAAGTCTCGGAAAGTGAACTTGCGCACGCCATCGAAAGCACCCGGTTCGAAAAATTGCAATCGCGGGAGCGTGAATCCGGATTTACCGAGCGCTCACCAGGCTCCAATGTGCCATTTTTCAGAAAAGGGCAGGCAGGTGGGTGGCGAGATGAATTAAGTGCGGCTCAGGTGACTCGGATCGAGCGCAATTGCGGTGCCCTAATGGAGGAGTTTGGGTATCGAATCGAAGGCCGATTGACTGCTGCTCCAACTGCCAAAGCGCCAATACCTGCGGCATCGGTGGAGCCAATGTTTAAAGGGCCGGTGCCGCCGAAACAAGATGTGCCGTTGCACCTATCTACCTGGTTGACCAAAGATGCTGCCGTGATCACTTCGTGGGTCGGTGATGATCTCGTACTGGTTACGCCCGAATATGAGTTGATGGGCTTGGATAAAATGGGGGCCCTGATCTGGGATTTCCTTGACGAGCCGATGTCATTTCAGGGCTTGGTGGATTCGCTGTGCGCGAGTTTTGGGATTGACGCCGCCACTTGCATTGACGACACCACGCCGATGCTGCAACTACTTCTTAACGGTGGTGCTTTAAAAGCCACCAACTAGTGCCACCGAAATTCGGCTCACCAGAAGATGGGTGTTGGGTTCAGCTCTGCTTCGGTGAGTGCGGTTTCGCGCCAGCCCATCTTTACGGGAACCTCATAAAGTCGACCGGGTGCAAACCTCGGCCAGAAGTGGCGAATACCTGGGACGACTACTTTGACAACTGGCATGCCAATATCCGGCTTGGTCATATTTGCAACCGACATAGTCAGACCATGTTGGGTAAGTAGTTTGACGACCGCTTCGACATTGGCCTTGCCGTCGGTAGTCCACTCATGGGCGTGATCGGCAGGGGTGGTTAAAGGTAGGTTCGGATCAGGGAGCACATATGGATGCTCGCCCATGGTGGGCGTGTACCACCAATTCACTTCGGGCTTGGAAACGTCAAGCTCGGTTGGGGCGCCGTGGGCCTCCATGGCGCCGATCATGCCGAGCATCTGGTTCATTTCCGTCAAGGATCGCAGTAAGGCGCCGCGGGCATCTCGATGCGCGCCGAAACCAAGGAGGATGCGGGGGAGCCCGGTTCGGGCTCGCGAGGCGGCAACGAATGCCGGGATACCAAGGTCGCTGGTGACATCAAGGGCCCAGATCTCGCGGTCTAGGACCTCGCTGTAGTGCGTTCGAAGCCGATTGAAGTAGGAATCGCCGTATGTGCTGGCGTAGGCATCGATATCTACCCCGGGTCTGCTGATGCCGTTGTACCACCATGTCGCTACGGCATCGCGCTCTACCAACTCGAAGAAGCCCTGCAAGATGGCATCCTCTATCGAGGTACCGGCTGCATTGCCGTTGGAATCCGAATTGCAACCGTTGCGGGGATATTCGCCAACGTAGTTGTAATAGGTGTATGAGGTGGGCAGCCAGAGGCGCCGCTGCTCCGTCAAGGACCAGACAGGTGACCATGGCATCTCGATATCAGGCTCGAAGCGCTTGGGTATGACGTGTTTGCCATTGCGCGAGGCATTCCATTCCTCGCGAATTTCGTATTGGTGCTCACTGAACAGCATGCACGAACGTGGATCAATTGCCAGATCAGCGAGTGCGGTCATGGAGGTCACCATGCTGGGTTCATCGCCGGCGTAGGTTGCGGCATAGCGTTCAATCGCCTCGGCCAAAGCGCCAGCGCGCGCCTGCTCAGGAGTAGTGCCTTTACCGCCGGCATTTTGCCGGAAGCCACAAACTTTTGCGCCCTTCTTAACCGTTGCGAGGTTTACCCCGGACTCGACAACGTGTGTGACGTCATTGTCGAGGTTGGTGCGTTGTAGGTGTTCGACCACGCCGGTCACTCGACTCACCTGGTGAATATAGGTATCAAGTGTTTGTTGTGGCGTCAGGCGGCGATAGCTGCCATCGTCCTTCGCGTCGAGCGCTCCGTCTTCAAGCACTATCTCTACCGGTGCGTTGTCAAGGGTTAGGGGCTCCCCGCAGAACTCACACTGCGGGCGCCGCACGACGTGGTGGGTGCTGCGCTCGCCGGTTAGGTGGTCAACGATCGTCATCATTGCAATGGTTGGATCGACATGGGCATTTGCGTGTGGGCGACCTGCGAAAGTTCGAAGGAGCTCGAGGGCGATCTCACTGCCAGCGTGCGCGCTGGTGGTCGGAGTCCAGCCCTTTGCGATCGGGCCCATGCGCTCACCCTCGCCAAGTAACCGCTTCTCGACCTGCCGATTGAACTGCAGGCGCACCGCCAGGCACTGCCAGCAAGGGCCAGGGGCCCCAAGCCAGGGGCCAATAGTTGGGCGCACACCGCACGGATTTGCCAGCAGTACCTGGGTACCCGAGTTATAGGCCGCCTCAGCTATGGCGGCGATTTCGGGGTTCAGGTAGTCATCGGCCACCAACACGACCACCGAGGCGGCGGTCAAGTCATTCGTTATGACCAGGTTATGCGCGGAAATTGCCGAGCCGATCGCGGCCGTTGGCACCTCACCGACTCCGACTACCGCAATAGCCGGTTGCGGTGAGCCGTCGGCTAGGTGGGCTCGCCACCACATTCGGTACACGTCGCTCGGGCCGGTGACAGCACTGGCAGCGACCACGAATCCGTGATCAATCAGGATCTCAAGGGCCGCGGGTACCTCCTCGTCGGTGGCGGTGCCCGCGGCCACCATTGCCGCCGTTATTTCACCAACCGTTGCTCGGCCATCGATATGCGGTGCCAGCGCGGTGAACAACTCACCGGTGAGGACTTGCTCATCGCCGTCAGTTATCAGGTAGATCTCCTCGGGCGGCACGACGATGGTCCGGCTATGCGGCTGCCAGAGCGGGATGAATTCAGGTTGCACGAGTGCAGCATATGCCAAAAATCAGCGCAGATTTAGCCCCCCGGCCAGCCTTCGGTGCCATACTGTCGAGGTGGAGAACCTGAAGATGGACCTTGCGCAACTTTCCAGGATCCATGCGCAGAAAGAGACCAATGCGCAGAAAGAGGCCAATGCGCAGGCGAACCAAGATGCGCCCGCGCCACCCGCCGAGGAAAAGTCCGAAGTCAGCAAGTTGCGACTTGGGATGGCCTCGAATCTAGCGCTCATCGCCCTAGCTACCGGCCAATTCTTGGTCGGCCTGGACCTCAGCGTGATGTCGGTAGCCCTGCCGCAGATTCAAGCGGATTTCGACATCGGAATGGCCCAAATGCAATGGGCGATGATGGCGTACATGGTGGCCGGCGCCGCCTTAGCGGTGCCCGCGGGCGCACTCGGTGACCGCACCGGGC
This sequence comes from uncultured Actinomycetes bacterium, assembly GCA_903960135.1. Taxonomy (GTDB): domain Bacteria; phylum Actinomycetota; class Actinomycetes; order S36-B12; family S36-B12. The sequence continues at coordinate 12,805 of CAJBZP010000039.1, forward strand.
GCCGCCGGTTGTACATGATCGGCGCCTCCATTTTCGTCGTCGGTTCCGCAGTCAGTGCACTTTCCCCGGACATGGGGGTACTCATCGTGGGCCGGGCAATCCAGGGGGTTGGCTCTGGGTTTATGGGCACTTTGGCGTTGGCGATGTTGACGTCATCGGTCCCGCACGACCAGATAGCGAAACTAATCGGGCTTTGGACCGCCGTGACTTCTGGGGCGTCAGCATTCGGGCCCCTGATCGGCGGCGCGATGGTGCAGTTCTTGGGTTGGCGTTGGATGTTCGGCATCAACGTGATTTTGATGGCACTGGTTATTCCGCTGGTGATGCGCGAGGTGCCGCGTGATATTCCGGATGGAACCGCTAAACGCAAGGTTGACTGGTTGGGTTCCTCGCTGTTAACCGTCGCGATGATTTTGATTGCCGGCGGGTTGAGCATGCTCGAGAGCAACAAGTACTACGACCCGATCGTTTATGTTCCGGTGGCTTCCGGGTTTGTGGTGCTTTTGATCATGATCATGCAGCAACGACACAGCATCACAAAACTGACGAACTGGGCATCAATCAAGGTGGCGCCGATCCCGGCCACCTTGACCATCTCGGTGCTTTTGTCGTTGGTGCTCGCCGGGGCCATGATGCAGCAGATGCTGCTGGTGCAAAATGTGCTGGGTTTCACCCCCCTGATGGCTGGAATTTCATCCTTCGGCGCCTCCTTGATGCTGGTTGTCTTCTCCCCGATTTCCCCTCGCATCATGGGCCGTATCGGCCTTGGCCCGACCACGGGTATCGGCTTGGGCGCCACCGCAATTGGTCTGTTCGGCCTGCACTTGACCACCACCACGACCGGGCTATTGCAAATTGCCTTCTGGTTCGCGGTCATGGGGATAGGAATCGGGGTCGGGATGCCGGCGGTATCCGCGGGAGCCATGATGTCGATACCGCGGGACCAAATGGGCACCATCTCGGGCTTCATGGCGCTGATCAGTTCAATTTCAGCGGTTTTGGGTATTGCGATCATTGGCGCCATCTCGGCGATCCGGGTGACTTCGGAGTGGCTGGTACTGGGGGCGCAGATTCCCGATTATGAGTCGCTAACCGACAATGTGGTTTCCGGTGCGATACCCCTGATCTTGAAGACCAATGGCGAGACTGCGGCAGCTGCTGCCGGCGTTTCTTACACCGTTGGGGTGACCACGGCCTTGATGATCGCGGCGATCGGGGTCGCGATTGCAGCGGTGGCGGCCGTATTCCTGCTGGGTTCGCGGGGCAAGACCACCAAGACCACCGAACACCCGGCCGAACCGGCGGGGACGGCCTAGCCCCCGTTAGGTCGCGGGGCTTTCGGTCACGAGGGACCCCGCTTTGACGTCGGGGCCCGGCTATGGGTAATCTACCGACTTGTGCCTGATCCGTCAGGTGCACCTGTTGCGCGGCTTCCCCCGAAGATGCGCACTGGCGTGAAAGCGCCGGGGATCAACCCACGATTTGGTTGTGGTTGCGCGCTGCTGGCGCCGCGACACACCCGACCGCGTGGGCCGAAGATCTAGCAGGCAAATTGCATCAGCAACGCAGTTTTGCAAGGCGCAGTTTTGACCGAACCGAAAACGATCTAGGAAGGTAGGCGAGTGCCCACGATCCAGCAGTTGGTCCGCAAGGGCCGACAGGACAAGGTCTCCAAGAGCAAGGCCCCAGCCCTGAAGGGCAGCCCGCAGCGGCGTGGGGTCTGTACTCGCGTTTACACAACCACCCCGAAGAAGCCGAATTCGGCCCTGCGCAAGGTGGCCCGGGTACGCCTGACCTCCGGTGTCGAAATCACCGCTTACATCCCTGGGGTTGGCCACAACCTGCAGGAGCACTCAATTGTCTTGGTACGCGGCGGCCGGGTACGCGACCTGCCTGGGGTGCGTTACAAGGTAATCCGCGGTGCCCTGGATACCCAAGGTGTGAAGAACCGCAAGCAGGCACGCTCCCGCTACGGCGCGAAGAAGGAGAAGGCCTAATGCCACGCAAGGGTCCGGCCACCAAGCGGCCGATCGTCAACGATCCAGTATTTAGTGCCCCGATAGTCACCCAACTGATCAACAAGGTGCTGCTGGACGGCAAGCGGTCAACGGCGGAGCGAATTGTCTACGGCGCCCTTGAAGGTGCCCGGGAGAAGACCGGTACCGATCCAGTCCAGACCCTCAAGCGCGCACTTGACAACATCAAGCCCACCCTCGAAGTGCGCTCGCGCCGGGTCGGTGGGGCGACCTACCAGGTGCCCGTTGAAGTAAAGCCCAATCGCAGCATCACGTTGGCCCTGCGCTGGCTGATCGGCTACTCCCGGCAGCGTCGTGAGAAGACCATGACCGAACGCCTGATGAATGAAATCCTAGATGCTTCCAATGGTCTTGGTGCGAGCGTCAAGAAGCGTGAAGACACCCACAAGATGGCCGAAGCCAACAAGGCTTTCGCCCATTACCGCTGGTAATTAGAACCCCAACCGGATAACCACCCGACCCGATAAACGAGAGCAACGGAGAGCAAAGTGTCGACCCAGACCGCACTCGATCTGGCCAAGGTCCGAAACATTGGGATCATGGCCCATATTGACGCGGGCAAAACCACGACAACTGAGCGCATCTTGTTCTACACCGGGATCAACTACAAGATCGGCGAAGTCCACGAGGGCGCAGCAACGATGGACTGGATGGAGCAGGAGCAAGAGCGCGGCATCACCATCACGTCGGCCGCGACCACCTGCACCTGGAAAGACCACACGATCAACATCATTGACACCCCCGGTCACGTTGATTTCACCGTCGAGGTCGAGCGCTCCCTTCGGGTGCTCGACGGCGCAGTAACCGTATTCGACGGGGTGGCCGGTGTTGAGCCGCAATCGGAGACCGTGTGGCGGCAGGCTGACAAGTACAGCGTCCCCCGGATCTGTTTCATCAATAAACTTGATCGCACTGGCGCAGATTTCTACATGTGCGTCGACATGATTGTCAGCCGGCTCGGCGCGACCCCGTTGGTTCTCCAGCTCCCGATTGGTTCGGAGTCGGATTTCCTCGGGGTCGTTGATTTGATCACGATGCAGGCGCTCACCTGGCGTGGCGAAACCCAAAAGGGTGACGACTACGCGGTGGAGGAGATTCCAGCTGACCTAGTTGACAAAGCCGCTGAGTACCGCGAAAGACTCCTCGAGACATTGTCCGAGGCCGATGACGCCATCATGGAGAAGTTCCTGGAGGGCGAAAGCTTCACGGTCGCTGAACTGCAGGCGGCTATTCGCCGGGCCACCTTGGCCTACAAGCTGACACCGATTTTGACCGGCTCAGCGTTCAAGAACAAAGGCGTCCAGCCCATGCTAGATGCCGTGATCGCCTACTTACCCTGCCCCCTGGATGTCACCGCGATCACGGGCACCAAGCCCGGCAACAGCGAGGTCGTCATCGAGCGGCAGCCCAATGACAAGGAGCCCTTCGCGGCCCTTGCTTTCAAGATCATGACCGACCCGCACCTTGGCAAGCTCACCTACCTGCGGGTTTACTCGGGGCGCCTTGATACCGGTACCGCGGTACTAAATAGCGTCAAGGACCGCAAGGAACGCATCGGCAAGATCTACCGGATGCACGCTAATAAGCGTGAGGAAATCGACTCGGTGGGCGCCGGTGACATCGTGGCGGTAATGGGTTTGAAAGACACCACGACCGGTGAGACCTTGTGCGATCCAACTAACCCGGTCGTTCTTGAATCCATGACCTTCCCGGCGCCGGTTATCTCGGTTGCCATCGAGCCAAAGACCAAGAGCGACCAAGACAAACTGGGTGTTGCAATCCAGCGCCTAGCCGAAGAGGACCCGACTTTCCACGTCCGTACCGACGAGGAGACCGGCCAAACCATCATCGGTGGCATGGGCGAGCTTCACCTGGAGGTTCTGGTCGACCGGATGCGCCGTGAGTTCAGCGTCGAGGCCAATGTCGGCAAGCCCCAGGTCGCCTACCGCGAGACCATCACCAAGGCTGTGCAGAAAGTCGATTACACGCACAAGAAGCAGACCGGTGGATCGGGTCAGTTCGCGCGAGTCATCATCGATATTGCGCCGAACGCTGGTGTCGAGGGCTCGAACGAAGAGGGCTACACCTTCGAAAACAAGGTCACCGGCGGTCGCATCCCGCGCGAGTACATCCCATCGGTCGACGCCGGGTGCCAAGAAGCCATGGAGCATGGTGTGCTGGCCGGTTATCCGATGGTTGACCTCAAGGTGACATTGACCGACGGCGCCTACCACGACGTCGACTCCTCTGAACTCGCATTCAAGATCGCCGGCTCGATGGCGTTCAAGGACGCGGCTCGTAAAGCGGGCCCGGTCCTGCTCGAGCCGATCATGGCTGTCGAAGTCACCACCCCCGAGGATTACATGGGTGATGTCATCGGCGATCTAAACTCTCGCCGCGGACAAATACAGTCCATGGAAGAGCGCTCAGGAGCCCGTGTCATTGCGGCACTGGTTCCGCTGTCCGAGATGTTCGGCTACGTAGGTGACCTGCGCAGCCGCACCCAGGGCCGGGCGAGTTACAGCATGCAGTTTGACTCCTACGCACAGGTTCCTTCAAATGTGTCGCTGGAGATTATCGCGAAGGCTCGCGGCGAATAGTCGCGGATCACTGAAAAACAAATAAACAAGAACACACCACCGATCCGCGACAACGCCGGACGGCATTACGAAAAGGGAGAACTCAAATGGCGAAGGCCAAGTTTGAGCGCACCAAGCCGCACGTCAACATCGGCACCATCGGTCACATCGACCATGGCAAGACGACGCTGACCGCTGCGATCACCAAGGTGCTGCATGACAAGTACCCAGACGTGAACCCGTTCACGCCATTCGACATGATCGACAAGGCGCCGGAAGAGCGTCAGCGCGGTATCACGATCTCGATCGCGCACGTCGAATACCAGACCGAGGCGCGCCACTACGCACATGTGGACTGCCCAGGCCACGCCGACTACATCAAGAACATGATCACCGGCGCGGCCCAGATGGACGGTGCGATCCTCGTAGTTGCCGCCACCGATGGCCCGATGCCCCAGACCAAGGAGCACGTCCTCCTGGCTCGCCAGGTCGGCGTTCCGTCGCTGGTCGTGGCACTGAACAAGTGCGACATGGTCGATGATGAGGATCTGCTTGAGCTGGTCGAGATGGAGGTCCGCGAACTGCTGTCGACCTACGAGTTCCCAGGCGACGACATCCCCGTTGTCCGCGTAGCTGCCTTCCCGGCGCTGCAAGGTGACGCCAAGTGGGGCGAGTCGATTATTGAGCTCATGAACGCGGTCGATGCCTACATCCCGACCCCCGAGCGCGAGATCGACAAGCCGTTCCTCATGCCAGTCGAGGATGTCTTCACGATCACCGGTCGTGGCACCGTTGTCACCGGTCGGATCGAGCGGGGCCAGGTCAAGATCAACGAGGAAATTGAAATCGTTGGGATCCGGCCCGGACCGGCCCAAAAGACCACCGTTACCGGTGTCGAGATGTTCCGCAAGCTGCTCGACGAAGGGCAAGCCGGTGAGAACGTCGGTCTGCTGCTTCGTGGCACCAAGCGCGAGGACGTCGAGCGCGGCCAGGTATGCTGCAAGCCAGGCTCGATCACGCCACACACCGACTTCGATGCACAGGTCTACATCCTGTCGAAGGATGAAGGCGGCCGGCATACGCCGTTCTTCAATAACTACCGCCCGCAGTTCTACTTCCGCACCACCGACGTCACCGGTGTGGTCTACCTGCCGGACGGCAAGGACATGGTGATGCCGGGCGACAACACCGACATGCGCGTTGAGCTGATTCAGTCCATCGCCATGGAAGAAGGCCTTCGGTTCGCCATCCGCGAGGGTGGACGCACTGTCGGCGCTGGCCGCGTTATCAAGATTCTGAAGTAGCCGGGAGGGGGTGGCAGCACTGCCACCCCCACCTTGCAAGCACTACCTGCAGCACCAGTACGACCCGCACGAACCTGAAGCAGTCGGCACACTAGAAGTAAGGACACCAGCCACCATGGCGGGACAAAAGATCCGCATTCGGCTTAAGGCCTACGACCATGAGGTCATTGATTCTTCGGCGCGCAAAATTGTCGAGACAGTGATCCGCACTGGTGCGAAAGTTGCTGGGCCGGTGCCACTGCCAACGGAAAAGAATGTGTACTGCGTTATCCGGTCACCACATAAGTACAAGGACTCACGCGAGCACTTTGAAATGCGCACGCACAAACGCCTCATTGACATTCTTGACCCCACGCCGAAGACGGTTGATTCGCTGATGCGTCTTGACCTCCCAGCGGGTGTCGACATCGAGATCAAGCTGTAAGGACGCGAAGACAATGAGTACCAACGTGAAGGGCGTACTGGGCGAAAAGCTCGGCATGACCCAGGTATGGGACGACAACAACAAAGTCGTGCCCATAACTGTGGTCAAGGCCGGCCCCTGTGTAGTTACCCAGGTACGAACCCCAGACAAAGATGGTTATTCGGCCGTGCAGATTGCCTTCGGGGCTATTGATCCGCGAAAAGTCAATAAGCCTGATGCCGGGCAGTTCACTAAGTCGGGCGTGACACCTCGTCGCCACCTGGTCGAAATTCGCACCGACGATGCCACGGAGTACACCCTCGGTCAAGAACTCGGCCCGGACACCTTCGAGGCGGGCCAGTTGATCGACATCGTGGGCACCACCAAGGGCAAGGGTTTTGCCGGCGTGATGAAGCGTCACGGTTTCCACGGTTTACGCGCCACCCACGGTGTCACCCGCAAGCACCGCTCACCGGGATCCATCGGTGGGTGCGCGACCCCGGGCCGCGTTTTTAAGGGCATGAAGATGGCCGGTCGGATGGGTGGCGTGCGTCAGACCACCTTGAACCTGGTGGTCTACGGCGTCGATGTGGAAAAAGGCTTGCTTCTCATCAAGGGTGCCATTCCTGGTCCCAAGGGTGGGTTGGTATTCGTCCGTACCGCCGTGAAGGAGGGCTGATCATGACTTCTGTAGAGGTACGCACTCCGGCTGGTAAGGCATCCGGCAAGGTCGAACTGCCGGCTGAGATTTTCGATGTGCAGGTCAACATCCCGCTGATCCATCAGGTGGTGGTAGCCCAGCAGGCGGCTGCGCGTCAAGGTACCCATGCCACCAAGACCCGCGCCGAAGTAAGTGGTGGCGGCCGCAAGCCGTACAAGCAAAAGGGCACCGGTCGCGCGCGCCAAGGTTCGATTCGGGCGCCGCAGTACGTTGGCGGTGGCGTGGTCCATGGGCCGCAGCCGCGTGATTACTCGCAGCGCACCCCAAAGAAGATGAAGGTTGCCGCACTTCGCGGTGCACTTTCAGATCGGGCCCGCGAGGATCGTATTCACGTGATATCAGAGCTCGTGACCGGCGAAGTCCCCTCGACCAAAAGCGCCAATGCCTCCCTTGCCGCTTTGGGCCTAGAAGGACGCGTGCTGGTTGTTCTCAGCCGCGCTGAGACCACCTCATGGCTGAGCCTGCGCAATGTTGACAACGCGCATGTGGTTGCCCCCGACCAACTCAATACCTATGACGTCATCGTCAGCGACCAGGTGCTGTTCACCAAGGCCGCCCTTGCGGCCTTCGTGGCTGGGGCACCCAAGGGCAAGGGCATCAAGTCGGTTGCGCGGCAGTCGGAGGTAGACGCATGAGAATCCAAGACCCACGCGACATCTTGATTTCACCAGTTATCTCCGAGAAGAGCTACGGGCTCCTTGATGAGAACAAGTACACCTTCATCGTGTCTACCGATGCCAACAAGACGCAGATCAAGATTGCGGTCGAGAAGGTTTTCGGGGTGAAGGTGATCAGTGTTAACACGCACAACCGTGAAGGAAAGCGGATTCGCACCCGCACTGGCTTCGGCCGCCGGGCAGCAACAAAGCGAGCAATCGTTTCTGTTGCCGCCGGTGACCGCATCGACATCTTCGGAGGCCCGGTCTCCTGACCGGGCAATCGACTAACGAGACGGAAGAGCTATGGGAATCCGCAAGTACAAGCCGACCACACCGGGCCGTCGTGGCTCCAGCGTGGCCGACTTCGTCGAGATCACGCGGTCAGAACCGGAGAAGTCACTAGTACGCCCACTGTCAAAGAAGGGCGGCCGCAACAACTCCGGCAAGATCACTACTCGCCATCAAGGCGGTGGCCACAAACGTGCCTATCGGGTAATTGACTTCAAGCGTGCGGACAAAGACGGTGTGCCCGCCCGCGTGGCGCATATCGAATACGATCCAAACCGCACCGCGCGCATTGCCCTCCTGCACTTTGCTGACGGCGAAAAGCGCTACATCATCGCGCCGAACAAGCTCAAGCAGGGTGATCCGGTTGAAACCGGTCCGAGCGCCGATATCAAGCCAGGTAACAACCTGCCATTACGCAATATCCCGGTGGGTTCGGTTATCCATGCGGTCGAACTCCGGCCAGGTGGTGGAGCGAAGATCGCCCGCTCCGCCGGTTCGAGCGTTCAACTCGTTGCCAAGGACGGCCCCTACGCACAGTTGCGGATGCCATCGGGTGAAATTCGCAACGTCGATCTACGCGCACGCGCGACGATCGGTGAGGTCGGCAATGCCGAGCAATCCAATATCAACTGGGGTAAGGCCGGCCGGATGCGCTGGAAGGGCAAGCGCCCAACCGTTCGCGGTGTCGCGATGAACCCGGTCGACCATCCGCATGGTGGTGGTGAAGGTAAGACTTCCGGTGGCCGTCATCCGGTCAATCCAAATGGCAAGCCAGAAGGTCGCACTCGCCGGGCCAACAAGGCCAGCGACATGTTCATCGTCCGCCGCCGCAAGACCGGCAAGAAGCGATAAGGGAAGCGAAATATGCCACGCAGTCTGAAGAAGGGTCCGTTCGTGGACACCCATCTGCTCAAAAAGGTGGAAGTCCAAAATGAGGCGGGGTCAAAGAATGTGATCAAGACTTGGTCACGTCGTTCCATGATCATTCCGATCATGCTGGGCCACACGATCGCGGTCCATGACGGCCGCAAGCACGTACCGGTGTTTGTCTCGGAGAACATGGTCGGGCACAAGCTCGGCGAGTTCGCCCCGACCCGAACTTTCAAGGGACATATCAAAGACGACCGCAAGGCGAAGAAGCGGTAGTTCAGTACTTAATAACCGACCACAGACCGAGCATCGAGAAGCAAGGGGATAGCGATGGAAGCCAGGGCCCAGGCGCGGTACGTCCGTGTCACGCCCATGAAGGCGCGCCGCGTCATCAACCTCATCAGAGGCATGAATGCGGCTGACGCCCAGGCGGTATTGACGTTCGCACCCCAAGCGGCCAGTGAGCCGATTGGCAAGGTGCTTGCGAGTGCAATTGCGAATGCGACCAATAACCACGCGATGGATGTGCGTGGCCTGATGGTCAGCGAAGCATTTGTGGATGAAGGCCCCACCATGAAGCGGATTCGTCCACGTGCCCAAGGCCGCGCCTACCGCGTACGCAAGCGCAG
>CAJBZP010000040.1 GCA_903960135.1 uncultured Actinomycetes bacterium
CAAATTCACCAAGCCGGCCTCGAGGGCTGGCAAGTTCTCGGAGCTGATGGTCTGCATATCTGCGCCGCCGTGATATTTAAGTGCTCTGACGGTGGCGACTATCACCGCGGCGGATGGGCGTAATCCGGATTTACGGCACTTGATGTCGACGAACTTCTCAGCACCCAGGTCAGCTCCAAACCCAGCTTCAGTGACCACATAGTCAGCGAGTTTCAATGCTGCGGTGGTTGCAACGACGCTATTGCACCCGTGGGCAATATTTGCGAATGGGCCGCCGTGCACAAATGCTGGGGTGTTCTCCAAGGTCTGCACGAGGTTGGGCTGGAATGCATCCTTCAGCAAGACGGTCATCGCCCCCGGCGCATTCAACTGGGCGGCCAGGACGGGCTCCTTGGCGCGGTTGTAGCCGATCACAATATTTCCGATGCGTCGGCGTAGATCTGCAATTGACGTCGCTAGGCAGAAGATCGCCATGATCTCTGAGGCCACGACGATATCGAAGCCATCAGAGCGCGGGAACCCATTCCCGGGCCCGCCCAGTGCGATCGTGATATCGCGAAGTGCCCGATCGTTCATGTCGATGACCCGTTTCCAGGCCACTCTCCGCACGTCAATCTCAAGGGAGTTGCCATGGTGGATGTGGTTATCGATCAGGGCGGATAGCAAGTTATGTGCCAGTGCGATGGCATTGAAGTCACCCGTGAAATGCAAATTTATGTCTTCCATCGGCACGATCTGGGCGTATCCGCCACCTGCTGCGCCACCTTTCATCCCGAACACCGGGCCAAGGGATGGCTCGCGCAGGCAGATCATGGCGCGCTTGCCGATTGCCCTTAGGCCATCACCGAGGCCGACGCTGGTAGTGGTCTTGCCTTCACCGGCCGGTGTTGGGCTGATCGCGGTTACCAAAATCAACTTGGCGTTTGCATTAGCGGGAAGTGAATCCAGATAGTCGAGTGAAATCTTGGCCTTGAAGTGACCGTAGGGCTCGACGAATGCCTCGGGGATGCCGAGGCCGGCCGCTACATCTGTTACGCGCTGCATTTTTGCGGCTTGGGCTATTTCAATATCTGCGGGCAATTAAGTCCTCCGGAGGCACGGTGCGATGGCTGCCGATTAGTTGACATGCTAACGGCGTAGGGGCTGGCAGTGCGGCAGAAATGGAGCCTCCGGTCAGGATTGAACTGACGACCTACCGCTTACAAGGCGGTTGCTCTACCACTGAGCTACAGAGGCGTACGCGGGACAGGATACCGAGTGCGTCTGCGTCAGTCGGGCAGTCAGCCTTGGCGACCTCGGCCGGGCTTGTCTGCCACGGCCAGGGGCCAGGGGGGCAAGGGCAGGTCGGCGAGGCGGCGGGCCTTGGCTCGCCTGATCCCGAAGTCGAGCAGGTTGCGATAGACGAGGTCGTCGACGCGACTTTCGGGGATCGACTGGTCGTGCATGCGCGCCACGATGATGTGCTCGAGTGACGCCGCTGTCGAGATGAGGGCAAGTTCGACGTCATCAGGGGCGAGCAGCCCCGAGTCGATCAGTGACTGAGTGAAAGCAGCGAAGCTCGGGGAGTATCCCGTCTGCCCGACGAGCACCCACAGCGGTGAGTTGGCGATGACGGCCGCGAAGCGCGGGTGGGTGTCGGGGGCCCGGCCGAAGAGCCGCAGATTCAGGGCGAACTGTTCCAGCGGCGCTGTCACGCTGCGACCGCGTTCCAACATGTAGGTCTCGAAGTCGCTGAGGGCCGACGCCTTGGCCTCCGCCAGCAGCGCGTCCCTGTCGGGGAACTGGTTGTAGAGGGTCTGCGGTGAGACCTCGGCGATCTCGGAGATGGCCTTGACGCTGAGGTCGGCTGAGCCGGAGGCGATGAGGTCCTGAGCGGCCCGCAAGAGGGCAGCGCGACTACGAGTCCTGCGTTGCACCGTGGCCGCGGTCTGCGCGCCGTCGACATTGGTCATGGTTGCCCCTCCGGCCCGCAGTATAACGACGTTGGAGCGATCTCAAGCCCAGGCTCTAAATGGATTAGGTGTCAAAGAGTGGTGTATCATTCCAAATAAGACCAACTCAGGGAGTGCCGTTATGTGGATTCGTCGGGCTGTCGTAGGTGTGGCGTCCGCGTCATTGGTGGGTGTCGGTCTGGTGGCGCTACCAGTCCCCGCACATGCTGTGGGGTCGAGTGATGTACTGATTTGGAGTGGAGATTCGACCAATTCAGGAGTGAATCAATTGTGGCGCGCGACCGCGGCTACGGTCGGATCCGCGAGTGCATTACCCGGTACTTCGCCCGCGCAGCGTGCTTTGGCTACAGATGGCACGTATCTGTACTTCTCGGATGGCGCAAACCTCGTCCGATCAAACTTCGCTGCCACAGCCAAGACAACGGTGGTGGCGGGAGTGACCGCACCTAGCCAGATTGCCGTGTCGGGGGGAAAGCTCTACTACACCTTGTGGGGCTCAGGAGTATGGGCTGTTGACGCCGCCGCGACGAGCGGAGCGCCCGCACAAATCCTGACGAGCGCTGCCACCGGGGGGTGGGACGGGGTGGCTGTGAGTGGTACAACGATCTACGCCGTGAACTACAACGAAGGGCTGTATACGGCAACCCTCAATGGCCTCAACCCGGTAACGGCCACGTCGCTCAATTCAAATGCAGATGTGAAAACGCAAGGTATTACAAGACTCATGGCGGATGGCCTGACGCTCTACGCAGCCGGAGCTATGAACAAGATTGTCTTCACAACCGATTCGAGTCTCCCCAGAAGTGGTTGGAATTCCGTTGATACGTCAACGGTTTCCGGCACTGTGCAGTTCGTCGAGAAACGCGCTGACACCTTGTACTACACCGTCGGCGCGTCTGTGGCCTCGATCCAGACGAATGGAACCGGTAACACCCGCCTTACAACTGTCGGTCAATTCTCAGGGACTCAGTACGCCATCGTTGCCCTACCGACGTACACCGTGACCTATGACGGTAACGGCAACACCGGCGGCGCCGTTCCCGTCGACAGTTCAAGTCCTTATCTCAACGGCGATACCGTAACGGTTCTGGGCAATACGGGGAGCCTCACCAAGAC
>CAJBZP010000041.1 GCA_903960135.1 uncultured Actinomycetes bacterium
CACGACTACCAGCATTGCTATGAACTACTTCTTGACGTCAACCGAACCGTCAGAGATGCCGGCCTTCAGCGTCTCGATCTGGTCCTTGAGTGCCTGCGGCACCGAAGCATCCAAATCGTGGAACGGGGCTAGGCCCACGCCGCCATTTGCCAAAGTACCGACTGTGACGCCACCTGCAAAGGTGCCATCAACAACGGATGCGATTGCATTGAACGTGGTGACATCCATGTTCTTCAACACCGAGGTCAGGTACACGCTCTGGTTTGCTGTATCGCTTTCGAACTGGTCACTGTCGACACCGATGATCAGCAGCTTGTCAGGACCTAGTTCCTTTGCCAGCGCCGCTGAGCCAAGGCCCACCGGACCAGCAACTGGCATCACGATGTCGGCGCCTTCGTCAACAAGGTTCTGCGCGAAGCTACGGCCATCATCGAGAGACTCGAAGTTCTCGGTGAATAGACCCTTTTGCTTAGCCGGATCCCAACCAAGGACCTCGACCTTTGCGCCGTTGTCCGCGTTGTATGCCATTGCGCCGCGGTAGAAGCCATCCATGAAGATGGTGACCGGCGGAATGTTGATACCACCGAAGGTACCGATCTTGCCGGTCTTGCTCATGCCCGCGGCAAGGTAGCCCGCTAGGTACGCGGCCTCATCGGTGTTGAACACCTGGCCGAGCACGTTATTGGCTGTGATGTCGCCCTCTGCGTACGCATAGTCAACGATTGTGAAAGGAATCGTCGGATTTGCGTTTGCGGCTTCCTTGGTGGCATCACCTAGGAGGAAGCCGACCGTGACGATGATCCCGCAACCTTGATCCACGAAGGACGAGATATTGGGTACGTAATCGGTCTCAGCCTGTGATTCAAGGACTGCCCCCTCAACACCGAGTTGCGCTGTTGCATCGGTGACACCCTTGTAGGCCTTCTGATTGAAGCCCTTATCGTCAACGCCGCCAACGTCGGTTACTTCGCACGCCTTTAGTGCGGGAGCAACCGGCTCTTCACTCGCAACTGCTGGAGCCTCAGCGGAAGCAGATGCAGGTGCCGGAGCCGCCGCCGAGGGCTCAGTGGTGGTGCTTGCGCTGCTGCAGCCGGCTAGGCCGAGTGCTGACACGGCCAAAACGGCCGCAACAATCTTGAAATTGGTCTTCATTTATCTCCTTGTGAGATCGGATTATTAGGCCCCACCCTAGTCCCTGACCGGGGGTCATTACTAACCCGAATGCATGTTACGCAAGGTGCGATATCGCACTTAACAGCAGGGTAACGAAACGGTCACGATCAATAGTCAATCCGACCTTGGCCGTGGGGGGCAACCCGGTAACCGACCAACGATCTGCCACCGTTCGGCCAATACACAAGGGGGACGTAGTCTCGATTTGCACATTCATCGCCATCGTCGATACCAAGGTGGGGTCAATCAGGTGGGCAATCGTGACGGCATCGTGAATCGGCGCCCCGGGCCAGCCAAAGCGGTCCTGATGGAATTTCACGAAGTGGTCCAGGAGTTCAGCCACGTACTGGCCGGCCCGCCCGGTGCCACGGAGATGATCGGCGTGGGCGTCCGATAACCACGCCTGGTGTGTTACCTCCAGGCCGATCATGGTCAGGGGGATACCGGCTTCGAAAACAATTTTGGCGGCGTCAGGATCAACCCAAATATTGAACTCGGCAGCGGGAGTCCAATTTCCGAGTTCTACCGCGCCACCCATGATGACGATTTCAGCGATCAGGTGGTGCGCCTCCGGCAACTGCCTGACAACATCGGCAATATTCGTCAGCGGCCCGGTGGCAACCAAAGTTATCGGTTCACCGGCTTGCCGCAGCACCTCTTCGATCAACTGCAACGCGGTTAGGTGCGACTGCGAACGGCTCGGTTCAAATGCCAATGGTCCTGCCAGCCCGCTCTCACCGTGCATAACCGCCGCCGTCGATAGCTTCCGAATGAGCGGCCCGTCACGACCGGCCGCAACCGGAATGTCCGCGCGACCAAGCAGGTCAAGAACCCTGAGTGCATTGCGGGTGGTGTGTTCCAAGGTGACGTTGCCGGCAACCGTGGTAACCCCTAGGAGCTCGATTTCTGGGCTCGCGCAGGCGAGCATGATCGCGATGGCATCGTCGTGGCCTGGATCGCAGTCCAAAACGATCTTGCGGGCCGACATTAGAACCGGTCGGTCGGCTCGAACAAACCCCAAACATCGCGCAGCGCATCCGAAACCTCACCTACGGTCGCACTTGCCCTTAATGCATCGCGCATCGGGTAGAGCAGGTTAGCGTCGCCCCTGGCGGTTTCGCGGATCACCTCGAGCAGTTTGTCGACCTCGGCATTGTCGCGACCGGCCCGCAGCGCAGCCAAGCGGGCTGACTGCTCGGCCTCGATGGCAGGGTTCACCCGCAGCGGTGGGTAGTGCTCTTTGTCATCGGTTGTAAATTTGTTGAGGCCGACAACCACCCGGGTGCCATCGTCAATTTCGCGGGCGATGTCATAGGCCGAGCGCTCGATCTCTGCCTTCTGGAAGCCCTGCTCGATAGCCGCCACCGCCCCGCCCATCTCGTCAATGCGGGTGATCAATGCGGTGGCCGCCGCCTCAATGTCATCGGTCAAGGACTCGACAACATACGAGCCGGCAAATGGGTCGACGGTTGCGCAGACATCGGTTTCATATGCGAGCACCTGCTGGGTGCGCAGTGCTAGCCGTGCGGCTTTTTCACTCGGAAGTGCAATCGCCTCATCAAATGAGTTGGTGTGCAGGGATTGGGTGCCGCCGAGGACGGCGGCTAAACCCTGCACCGCCACCCGAACCATATTCACCTCGGGCTGTTGAGCGGTCAATTGCACGCCGGCGGTTTGAGTATGAAACCGAAGCATCCACGACTTGGGATCCTTGGCCCCGAATCGCTCCCGCATGATCTTGGCCCACATGCGCCGAGCTGCCCGAAATTTCGCTACTTCTTCCAGAATCGTCGTGCGTGAAACGAAAAAGAAGGCCAGACGCGGCGCGAAGTCATCAACATCTTGGCCCGAAGAAACGGCGGCCTTTACGTATTCAATGCCGTCAGCGAGGGTGAAGGCAATCTCCTGGACGGGGGTGGCCCCGGCCTCTGCCATGTGGTAGCCGGAGATCGAGATGGTGTTCCATTTCGGGATCTCAGTGCGGCAGTAAGTGAAGATGTCAGTGATCAGCCGAAGGGACTGCGCGGG
Organism: uncultured Actinomycetes bacterium; assembly: GCA_903960135.1. GTDB lineage: Bacteria > Actinomycetota > Actinomycetes > S36-B12 > S36-B12. Next base: position 3,202 of record CAJBZP010000041.1, read on the forward strand.
CGGATAAATATAGGTGCCGCGCGCGATGTACTCCTTGAGCACATCGTTTTGAATGGTGCCGCTTAACTGGTCGGCTGATATTCCTTGCTCTTCGGCAACTAACTGATAGAGCAGGAGAAGTATTGCTGCCGTGGAATTAATCGTCATTGATGTCGAGACTTCGTCGAGGGCAATGCCGTTGAAGAGGATTCGCATATCGGCGAGTGAATCAATCGCCACGCCCACCTTGCCGACTTCACCATGTGCTAGCGGGTGATCTGAGTCGTAGCCCATCTGAGTCGGAAGGTCGAAGGCCACCGATAAGCCGGTGGTACCAGCGCCTAGTAGTTGTCGATAGCGCTCATTTGATTCAATGGCGGTACCAAATCCCGCGTACTGACGCATCGTCCAGGGCCGCCCGGTGTACATCGACGCGTACACGCCGCGGGTATACGGGTACTCCCCCGGCGTGCCAAGTTGCCGCGATTCGTCCCAATCAACAAGCGCCTCCGGACCGTAGACCGGGCGCAGGGGCAGACCAGACTCGGTTGCACCGTTCACTTAACTAATCCTAGTCGCGTCGCACACCGATCTTGCGCCCCAGCCAAGTGAGGGGGTCGTACTTGACATCGACCACCCGCTCCTTGAGCGGAATCAAGGCGTTGTCGGTGATCTTGATGTGCTCTGGGCAGACTTCGGTGCAGCACTTGGTGATATTGCAATACCCCAAGCCCAGGACTTCCTGGGCCTCATGCTTTCGATCGACGACATCGAGTGGGTGCATATCAAGCTCGGCGACCCGCATCAAGACGCGCGGGCCGGCGAAATTAGTCATATTGTCTTCATGGTCGCGGATGGCGTGGCAGGTGTTCTGGCACAGGAAGCATTCAATGCATTTGCGGAACTCCTGGCTGCGCGATACATCCTCCTGCTGCATTCGGTACTCGCCGGGCTTTAGGCCGGCCGGCGGCGCAAAAGCCGGGACCTGGCGAGCCTTCTCGTAGTTGAAGGAGACATCGGTTACCAAATCGCGAATGGTCGGAAAGGTGCGAAGCGGCGTGACGGTTATGACCTCGTTGTCCTCGAAGGTGTTCATCCGAGTCATGCACAGCAGCCTTGGCCGACCATTTACCTCGGCACTACAGGAGCCGCACTTACCGGCTTTGCAATTCCAGCGCACGGCGAGATCTGATGCCTGGGTTGCTTGAATTCGGTGGATTACATCGAGGACGACTTCACCGTCATTGACCTCTACCGTGTAATCCTGCAGAGCGCCTTCACCGGCTTCGCCTCGCCATACGCGGAATTCGGCTGTGTGTGCCATCGCTATGCCACCTCTCCGGGGATTCGGCGAATTTCCGCCTCGGTCATGTACTTGCGGAGCTCTGAGACGTCAAATAGCGTGACAAGTTCATCGCGCATCCAAGGCAGATCCTGCTGGACAACTTCGACGTCCTTGCCCGCTAGGCGGCAGGCAATGATTATCGATCTCCAGTTCGGCTCCATTGACGGGAAGTCGTCACGAGTGTGGCCGCCTCTGGACTCCTCGCGCATCAGAGCCGACTTGGCGATGCACTCTGACACGACGAGCATGTTCTGCAGATCAAGTGCCAGATGCCAGCCGGGGTTATAGGCCCTGCCACCGGGGACGCTCAAAGTTGCCGCGCGCGCCTTCAGCGCCACCAATCGGTCCAGGGCCGACTTCATCTCGTCGGCCGTGCGAATGATGCCAACCAGGTCATTCATCAGTTGCTGCAGATCCTGCTGGATCGTGTAAGGGTTCTCGCCCCCGTCGTGACTAAAGGGCGCCAATGCTGCCGCCACCGCCGCGTCGACGTCAACCTGACTCACCGCCGGGCGCCCGCCTGCCGCATCGAGATCAGCCAGGTAGGCAACTGCACCGAGGCCGGCGCGCCGCCCGAAAACCAGCAGGTCAGAAAGGGAGTTACCGCCCAGACGATTCGATCCGTGCAGGCCGCCGGCGGCCTCCCCGGCCGAGAAGAGACCCTGCACCCCAACCGCAGCGGCCGTATCGGGCTCAACTTCGACCCCGCCCATTACGTAGTGGCAGGTCGGGCCGACCTCCATCGCCTCCATGGTGATGTCGACGTCGGCGAGTTCCTTGAACTGGTGCCACATGGACGGTAACTTCGCTTTGATGGTCGCCGCCGGCAGCCGCTTGGACACGTCGAGGAAGACACCCCCGTGCGGGGATCCCCGGCCTGCCTTAACCTCCGTGTTTATCGCCCGGGCCACCTCATCGCGCGGCAACAACTCCGGTGGGCGCTTGTTGTTATCCGGATCGGTGTACCACCGATCGGCTTCCTCCTCGGTCTTTGCGTACTGCTTCTCGAATACCGGCGGGATGTAGTCGAACATGAAGCGTCGGCCTTCAGAGTTGGTCAGGATGCCACCATCACCGCGGACGGATTCGGTCACCAAAATGCCCTTGACGCTCAGTGGCCACACCATGCCGGTTGGGTGAAACTGGACGAACTCCATATTGATGAGTGAGCCACCAGCCCGCATAGCCAGTGCATGGCCATCACCGGTGTACTCCCATGAGTTGCTGGAGACCTTGAAGGATTTGCCAATGCCGCCGGTGGCGATTACGACTGCCGCAGTCTCGAAGAGCACGAATTGCCCGGACTCCCGCCAGTAGCCGAAGGCACCGGCGACCCGTCGATTGGCACCTTCACCGGTGATGAGAATGTCGGTGATGGTGCACTCGGCGAACACCTTGATACGCGACTCATAGTCACCGCTGAGTTTCATATCCTGTTGCTGCAGTTGGACAACTTTCTGCTGCAGCGTGCGAATTAACTCCAGTCCGGTGCGGTCGCCTACGTGCGCCAACCGCGGGTACTCGTGCCCACCGAAATTTCGCTGACTGATCTTGCCATCTGCGGTGCGATCAAAAAGTGCGCCCCACTCCTCGAGTTCCCAGACCCGATCGGGCGCCTCTTTGGCATGTAGTTCAGCCATCCGGTAATCATTCAAATACTTGCCACCGCGCATCGTGTCGCGGTAATGCACCTGCCAATTGTCTTTACTGTTCACATTGCCCATCGATGCGGCGATACCACCTTCAGCCATCACGGTATGGGCTTTGCCGAAGAGGGACTTACTGATGATCGCGGTGGTCTTGCCGAGTTCACGTGACTCAATAGCTGCCCGTAATCCCGCCCCACCGGCGCCGATGACGACGACGTCGTACTTGTAGTGCTCGATGTCTGCCATGAACAAATTGCCCTTCGCGGCCTAGAAGAAGTAGAAGTTGGTGATAGCGCCGGTTGCGACCTCGCGGACGTATAGATCAGTTAGTGCAACGCCGATCAAGGAGATCCATGCGAACCGCGGATGGTGCGCATTTAACTTTGAGACATATGTCCAGAACTTGTAGCGCACCGGATGAGCTGAAAAGTTCTTCAAGCGTCCGCCCATGATGTGCCGGCAGGTGTGGCACGACATCGAGTAGAGCCACAGGAATGTTGCGTTCGCAGCCAGCACCAAAGTGCCAACACTTAAGTGGCCCCATTCCCCCTCGCCATTACGCAGGGCCAGTAGGACGTCGTAGGTCAAGATGACATTGAAGATCAAGCCGGCGAAGAAGAAGTACCGGTGGCTGTTCTGCAAAATCAACGGGGCGCGGGTTTCACCGGTGTACTTCTTGTGGGGCTCGGCCACCGAACAGGCCGGCGGCGACAGCCAGAACGACCGATAGTAGGCCTTGCGGTAGTAGTAGCAGGTCATGCGAAAACCCAGCGGGAAGATCAAAATCAGCAAGGCCGGCGACAAAATCCACCAAGAGCCAAATGGAGTCCAGCTACTTGACCCCGAAACACATGAGGTGGCTAGGCACGGGGAGTAAAACGGTGAGATCAGGGGCTCGGAGAAGTAGTAAGCGTTCTCAAACGCCCGCCACGTCGAGTAGACGATGAACGCCAAGAGCGCGGCGACCACGATTGCCGGTTGCAGCCACCAGCGGTCAGTACGAAGGGTCCGGGCCTTGATATCTGCCCGTTTTTCCCCTGGGACGCCACCAGTTTGCGGCGCGGTCGTGACCCCGCTCATAGCGGAACCCCTCTCGACGGTGTGTGGCTCGAAATCTAGCGGTTTGACCGCGGTGGCGCAGCCTGCCGGTATAGGAGGTTCGTCACAGCTTTTTCACCCCCACGACGTACCCTAGGTGGACTATGCGCCAAATCGACCGGTCGGCCGGAGTGCCCGACCGCTTACCAGCAAAGTATTTGGCGGCCGCCCTCGTCCTTTGTTTTAGTGTCTTGGCGGTTTTCGGCGCCCGGCCAGCGGCCGCGGACCCGCCCGTTGGGTACACGAGCATCGGCGGCGAGCAACTCATGGCACCGGGGCGCCAGGTCAACCTCGGGCCGGGCGCCAAGCCGCTGCCAGATATCAGGGCCACCTCCTGGGTACTTGCCGATGCCAACACCGGTGAGATTTTGGCCGCCAAGTCGGCCCACCTGCAGCGTGCGCCAGCAAGTACCTTAAAAACCTTGACTGCCTTGACCGTGTTACCGCAGGTGAGCCTGGACCAGTTGTATGTGGCCACCACCGGTGATGCCAACACCTATGGCTCCCGGGTTGGGCTGATAGCCGGGAAGACTTACACCATCGGCGACCTGCTCCATGGCTTAATGCTGCCAAGTGGCAATGACGCCGCATTGGCCTTGGCCAGGGCGAATGGCTCGGTACCAAGGACAGTTGCCCAAATGAATGAATTGGCCACCCGACTGCAGGCACTAGACACCGTGGCCATGAACCCCAGCGGGCTTGATGCCCCGGGGCAATTGTCCAGCGCGTATGACCTCGCCCTGTTCGGGCGGGCAACCTTGGCATTGCCGGAGATTGTCGACATTGCGAGTACCGAGCGCTATGAATTCCCGTGGCGAGGGCAGCGCACCCGAACCATCTACAACGAAAACCGGCTGCTATTAAGTGACTACCCCGGGGTCATCGGCCTCAAGACCGGTTACACCACCAATGCCGGCCGCACCTTCATCGGCATGGCGCGGCGTGGGGATCGCACCCTCGTGGTCGCGCTCATGGGAATCCACGAGGCAAGTGCCGACGCAGCGCGCAAGGCGCTGACCTGGGGCTTTAAAAACCAGGAGTTTGTCACTCCCGTCGGCGTTTTGGTCGATCCGCTCGCTTAGATCACCGAACTATTCGGGCAATGTAACAAATCCCACTCGGTCATACACCGCGACCAAGGTCTCATGCGCGGTCGCACGGGCCTTTTGCGCTCCGACCCCCATGAGTTGCAGTAGCTGCGCTGGATCGGCCACCAAGGTAGCTACTTGCTCGCGAATCGGCCTAGCGAACTCGACAACTATCTCAGCGGTGTCTTTCTTCAGATCACCGTATCCCTTGCCCTCGTATGACGCCTCGAGTTCAGCGATACTCATGCCACGAAGCGCCTGCTGAATTGTTAGCAGGTTCGAAACTCCTGGCTTATTAACTTGATCGAACCTGATTTCGCGCTCCGAGTCGGTTACCGCACTTTTGAACTTCTTGGTCAGGGCACCGTCATCGTCTAATAATGAGGCACAGCCGGCCGGGCTGGATTTACTCATTTTCGCGGTGGGATCTTGCAGGTCGACGATCTTCGCCGTCTCCTTGACGATCATGGCTTCAGGCACTGTCAACGTATCGCCGAAGGTCGCATTGAAACGTTGCGCGAGATCACGCGTCAACTCAAGGTGCTGGCGCTGGTCTTCGCCAACCGGAACGGCATTCGCTTGATAAATCAAGATGTCAGCGGCCTGCAAAATTGGGTAGGTAAACAGGCCAACCGTTGATCTGGCCGACCCATCTTTTTGGGACTTATCCTTAAATTGCGTCATGCGGCTGGCTTCGCCAAAGCCCGTTTGGCATTCGAGCACCCAGGCCAACTGACTGTGCTCAGGCACGTGACTCTGCACGAAAATCGTCGCCCGCTGTGGGTCAAGGCCGACCGCTAGCAGCTGCGCAAAGGACTTAAGGGTGCGTTCACGAAGCAGCGCGGGATCATGGTCGACGGTGATCGCGTGTTGATCCACCACCACGTAGTAGCAGTCATGGGTTTCTTGCATGCGCACCCATTCGCGCAACGCACCTAGGTAATTACCGAGGTGGAAGGCATCAGCCGTCGGCTGGATTCCGGAAAGTACGCGTTGATTGCGGGGCGTCGACATGGCCGTTATTCTTGCAAACCGGCCGCAGAACCTTGTACTTGGTCTTCGAGCAGGGGTAATGGCTCGATCGAAGTCACTCGCACCCGCGCTACGCGGCGCCCATCTAACTCGGTCACCTCGAATCTGTGGCCTTCACTTTCGATCATTACACCGACCTGCGGTAGCGAGCCCAACCGCGCTACCAAGAAGCCAGCCACAGTTTCATAAGGCCCATCGGGTAAGTGCAAACCGGTCTCATCCTCGAAATCCTCAAGATTTAGCAGGCCGTCAACGGTTATGACCCCATGAATCTTCACTTCGTCGTGACGAGTTATGACGTCGTATTCATCCTTGATGTCACCAATTAGCTCTTCAACTAAATCCTCGAGGGAAACAATGCCTGCGGTCCCGCCATACTCGTCGACCACGATCGACAGGTGCTGCCGCAGTCTGCGCATCTCGGTGAGGGTGCTAAGCACCGCATTGGTACCGGGGAATGCCGAAATTTCGCGAACCAGCGTGCCAACGCGTATTGACCGGTCGGCCACATCCGGATCGAGAATATCTCGAACATGCACGAAGCCGATTACGTCGTCGGTGCTATCGCGAATTACCGGGTAGCGTGAGTGTGGCTGCTCGCGAATGACCTTTACGGCCTCGAAGACCGGCATCTCGGCATCCATGAAATCGACTTCGGTTCGCGGCACCATTACTTCGCGAAGCTCACGATCCCCAGCTGCAAAGACGTCATCGATCAACTCCCGTTCTTCGAGTGTCAAGTCAGTGTGTGCTGCCACTAAATCACGCAACTCGGCGCCACTGATCTGCTCCTTGGCGGCGTTCGGGTCGATCCCGAATAAGCGAACGACGAAGTTGGTCGAGATAGAAAGCGCCCAGATGAACGGTCGAAAGACCTTCGCAACAAAATCAACCGGTGCAGCGACAAATAAGGCGACCTTCTCCACCCGTTGCAAGGCGATCCGCTTTGGAACCAACTCACCGAGCACCAAAGAGAAATAGGCGATCACGACTGTGACGAAGATGAAGGCGATGGGACCGGCCCAGGCCGCGGCCATCCCCCAGCCGGTAAGCACCTGCTCCAGTGACGGGGCGATTTGGGCAGCACCAAATCCCGCGGAGATGAAGCCGGCTAGCGTGACCGCAACCTGACCGGCGGCCAAGAACCGGTTCGGTTCACCGGCGAGTGCGAGTAATCGACGGCCGCGCCGGCCCTGCCCACCTAGGCGCTGGATTTGGCTCTCGCGCAAGGACACCAGTGCCAACTCCGCCGCCGCGAAGAACCCGCCCAACAGGACGAAGAACAACACCACCAAGCAATTGACCAGCAGGTCGCTCATGGCATGAGACTACGGAAGAACCATCGATCAGGCACGTACCGCCCGCTGCAAGTTCATGTCAACCTCAGCCAAGAAGTCCTGGGTGGTCTGCCATGGCTGCTCCGGGCCCACCAGCATCGCCAGATCCTTGGTCATTTTGCCGGACTCCACGGTCTGGACGCAGACCCGTTCCAGGGTCTGCGCAAAGTCCGTGACCGCCGGGGTGCCGTCCAATTTACCTCGGTGCGCGAGGCCCTGGGTCCAGGCGAAAATCGAGGCAATCGGATTAGTCGAGGTTGGCCTGCCTTTTTGATGCTCGCGATAGTGCCGGGTGACGGTCCCGTGCGCCGCCTCTGCTTCGACGGTCTTGCCGTCCGGAGTCATCAGCACCGAGGTCATTAGCCCGAGTGAGCCATAGCCTTGGGCCAGGGTGTCGGACTGCACATCGCCGTCATAATTCTTACACGCCCAGACATAGCCACCCTCCCACTTCATTGCGGCAGCAACCATGTCGTCGATGAGTCGGTGCTCATAGGTGATACCAGCTGCATCGAATTCGGATTTGAACTCGGTCGCGAATACGTCCGCGAAGATATCCTTGAACTGGCCGTCATACGCCTTCAAGATGGTGTTCTTGGTCGACAGGTAAACCGGGTAATTACGGTTTAGCCCGTACCGCAGCGAGGCTCGGGCGAAATCGCGGATGCTTTCGTCTAAGTTGTACATGCCCATCGCTACGCCCGCACCGGGGAAGTCAAAGACATTGAACTCCATCGGCGCAGACCCATCAGCCGGGGTAAATGTCATCGTCAATGAACCAGCGGCTGGCACCTTGAAGTCCGTCGCCTTGTACTGGTCACCGAAGGCATGACGACCGATTATCACCGGCTTCGTCCAACCGGGCACCAGCCTTGGGATATTCGAGATGATGATCGGCTCGCGGAAGATAACACCGCCGAGAATATTTCGGATCGTGCCGTTCGGGGATTTCCACATCTTCTTCAGGCCAAACTCTTCGACCCGCGCCTCATCCGGAGTGATAGTCGCGCACTTGACCCCGACTCCGTACTTTTGAATGGCATGCGCTGAATCGATCGTGACTTGATCATCGGTTGCATCGCGGTATTCCATGCCGAGGTCGTAGTACTTCAGGTCCACATCTAGGTACTTCAAGATCAATTCGTCCTTGATGAACTGCCAAATGATGCGAGTCATCTCATCACCATCGAGTTCGACAACCGGATTGACTACCTTGATTTTGCTCATCGTGTTACTCCTAGATAGGTGCCCAAGTTGTTGGTCAAAAACTGGTGAAGTTCTCTTAGAGATCCTTAACGTCGGCTTGCTTGGCCTTGACGGCTTCATACGCTTCGACCAAAAGTGCCTTCTCGCTATCGGTTAATGGTGTTTCGACCACGCGGCGAATCCCCGCACGGCCAAGCTCGGCTTCGACGCCTAGGTAGGCACCGGATAGCCCGTACTCACCGTCAACCCATGCACAAACCGGCATGACGACACCGGAGTCCTCGTGCACGGCCCTCGCCATGCGCGCGGCGGCGGCCGATGGGGCGTAATAAGCGGATCCGGTCTTGAGCAGCGCGACGATTTCGGCGCCGCCATTGCGGGTACGGGTAACAAGATCGTCGATCTCATCTGCAGACAGCAACTCGGTCAGCGGCTTGCCAGCCACCGAGCAAACCGAGGCAACCGGCACCATGGTGTCACCGTGCGAGCCCAAGGTGAGCGTCTTCACCGAGGCAACCGGGACACCAAGTTTTTCGGCAACGAAGTTCGTGAACCGGGCGGTGTCAAGCATGCCCGCTTGCCCGATAACCCTGTTGTAAGGGAAGCCGGTGACCAATTGGGCCAGCGCGGTCATCTCATCGAGTGGATTAGCCACATTGATGACGACTGCGCCGGGCGCGTGCTTGGCAATGTTCTCGGCCACACTTCGCATGATCTTCGCGTTCGTCTCGATGAGATCCATGCGGCTCATCCCCGGCTTGCGCGGTAGGCCGGCGGTAATGATGACGATTTCAGAGCCGGCAATCGCCTCGTAGCCTTCACCATTTGGCCCGGTGGACTGGCCAACCAGTTTGGTCTCGAAGCCTTCGATCCAACGTGATTGGTTCATGTCGATCGCCAAGCCCTCTGGCTTGCCTTCGATGACATCGGTCAGGACGACCTCTTCGAAGATGTCGTATTCAGCCAACCGTAGTGCGGTGGTTGACCCGTAGAACCCTGCACCGATTACCGAAACTTTTCCGCTGCGAGACATAGTCGCCCTGCTCCTTAGAAGAAAGTGGCCCACATCGCCTTTGAGGTTTAGGCGATTATCTTGACGTCAAGATACCCCACCCGCGGTCACGATGACGTCTTGACCTCGGCGCTCCCAAAGTCCGCAAATCAATTGGGCGCCGGCACCCAAAAACAGAAGATGGCCAGCCCAAGCCCGAGGGCACCCAGCACCAAAACATCGGTCCTCTTGGATCGCACTACCAGCCACCCGGCCTCATCATCAGTTAGTAGCAAGCGCAAAAATGTGGCGAGCACCACACTTGCCGCCAGTACCACCGAACCCCGTCGAAAATGGTCGGTCGCAACCAAGATCAAAGCCACCGCAACACCTAGCAGCACCACCGATATCGGCCACTGCCGAAAGCTAAGCCGTCGACGCTTTTGCGGCAGCCGCCGCACCACCCCGCCACCGGAGCTACCAGCCGTCATTTGCACACCGTCATTTACGCCCCGCCTCGGCGGCCTCGACGACGTTTTGCAGCAGCATCGCGCGCGTCATCGGGCCCACTCCACCTGGCATCGGTGCCACATATCCCGCAACATCGAGTACTTCGGGTGCAACATCGCCAACGAGACCTGCCTCGGTACGGGTGATTCCGACATCTAGCACCGCAGCCCCTGGCTTGACCGAAGCAGCATCAATCAAGTGCGGTACCCCCGCTGCCGCAACGATGATGTCGGCCGAACGCAGATAACTTTTAAGGTCTTTGGTACCCGTATGACATAACGTCACCGTGGCATTCTCGCTGCGTCGGGTCAGCAGCAGACCTAGTGGGCGCCCAACTGTTATGCCCCTACCGACGACAACTACCTGGGCACCGTCAATTGGGACGTCATAGGCGCGAAGTAATGCGACGATGCCGCGCGGCGTGCACGGCAAGGGCGCCGGGATGCCGAGTACCAGCCGACCTAAACTCACCGGGTGCAAACCGTCAGCATCTTTAGCCGGAGCCATTGACTCAAGTACCCGGTATTCATCAAGATGCTTTGGCAGCGGCAATTGAATGATGTAGCCGGTCACCGCCGGGTCGCCGTTGAGCTTGGCGACTTCGGCCTCAACCGCCAACTGGCTGGCGTCAGCGGGCAGGTCAACTCGAATAGATGCGATCCCTACTTCAGCGCAATCGCGGTGCTTGCCCCCGACATATGCCTGGCTGCCGGGATCAGAACCAACCAGCACCGTGCCGAGTCCCGGGAAAATTCCGTTAATCTTGAGGGCATCAACGCGAACCTTGAGATCAGCCTTGACTCGGGCGGCGGTGGCCTTGCCATCAAGCAGGATTGCGGTCATAGCCTCAGTCTTTCATCATGGGCCGATACGCGGACGCAGCCGCCCTAATGAGCTGGCCGCTACCGCAACAAATGCCAGCAATACGCCCGCCACCAAGTTCCAGCCAATGGTGGTAGTTGCAGTGGGCGCCACCACATCCAGCAGCAGGGCACCCGATAACTGACCGGCGATGGATACGAGGGCAAATACAAGCACGCCGATGATGGGAACGGTCCAAGCCGCCACCGCGATAAAAACCACACCCACTACTCCCCCGGCATAAATCCACCACGGACCGCCGCTAACGACTCCCGGATCAGTGTCCGTCAGGGCCCAGGCTAGGCCGAATGCCGATGCCAGTAATGCCGTCCCGAAAACGAAGTTATAGAAAGTAGCCGCTAGTGGGCTACCCGCTGCGATGCTGATGCGGCCATTCAATGCCTGCTGGACCGCTACACAAAGTCCGGCAATAACCGCCATCGCGACCGCGGCAAGCGCCACGCTACCTGTTGTGAATCGATCAGCGGCCGCGAGAGTGACAGCAAGCACCGCGAGCACAGCCGACACCACCCGGCCGATGGTGATGGGTTGCCGACCGGCCGGACCAAGGCCAATCCGGTCAACCACCAAGGAGTTGGCACTTTGCCCTGCCACCACAGCAACCGTGAAGATCGCCACCCCGATCATCGGCACCACAATGCTCTGCACCGCCACGAAAAACCCGCCGATCAGCCCTGCCAATAACTGCCACCAATTCAACTCACCTGTTCGAATTGCCATTGGAACTCGGGCGATACCCGACCGAATTGACGGGATGAAAAACAACATTATTGAGATGACGGCTAAGCCCGACCCGAAACTAATTGCCGCCGACTCAATTCCATTACCTGACAACAGAGTCAATTCGCCGTTCATCCTGGCCTGAACTGCTGCTAATGACCCAGCGAAGAAGGTGCAAATAGCAGGTAACCAGCGCCCACCAACCATCAGTGAAAGAAGTGCCGGGTATCGGTGAAGTACATCGTGATACCGGCCGCCTGCGCCGCGGCAATCACTTCGTCATCTCGTACCGAACCGCCAGGTTGCACCACCGCACGCACTCCGGCATCGATCAATACTTGCAGGCCATCGGCGAACGGAAAGAAGGCATCCGACGCGGCGACCGCACCCGTTACCCGGTCACCGGCCCGGTCGACGGCAAGCCGGGCAGAGTCAACCCGATTTACCTGTCCCATGCCAATACCTACCGCCGCCCCACCCGCAGCAAGCAAGATGGCATTGGATTTCACCGACCGCACCGCACGCCAGGCAAACTCCAGATCTCCAAGGATTGACGCTGCTACTGGCGATCCCGCGGCTAGCCGCCAATTTGCCGGGTCATCACCGGGCGCAGCAATGTCATCGGTGGATTGCACTAACACGCCGCCACTGATTGAGCGCGTTTCGTAGTGGCGCCCCGGGTGCGGGCCCGCGACCTGCAAAACCCGCAAGTTCTTCTTCGCAGCTAGCAGCTCCAAAGCGGCCGGCTCGTAATCAGGGGCCACGATCACCTCGGTAAAGACATCCCCGAGGGCCACCGCCAAGGCGGCGGTGATCGGGCGGTTGGCCGCAACCACTCCGCCAAAAGCTGATACGGGGTCGGTGGCGAAGGCCTTCACATAGGCCTCGGCGATATCAGCTCCGACGGCGATCCCGCATGGATTAGCGTGCTTGATGATGGCAATCGCCGGTTCGAGATGATCAAATGCAGCACGCCTGGCCGCATCAGCATCAACGAAGTTGTTGTATGACATCGCTTTGCCCTGTAATTGTTTGGCATTGGCCAACCCGGGCTCATGTTGATGCGATTGGTAAACCGCGGCCTGCTGATGCGGGTTCTCGCCATAACGCAGGACTTCACCGCGCGACCAGGAAGCACCCGCCCATTCGGCAAAGCCCTCCGGTGCTGGCGCGACGGCTTTGCTCAGCCACGAAGCGACCGCGATGTCATAGGTGGCGGTATGGGCAAATGCCTCCGCCGCCAAAGCTGCGCGCTGCTCTAGGGTAAATCCACCAGCCTCAATTGCCGCGACAACCGCCGAATACTTAAGGGGTGAAACCACAACCGCGACATTTGCGTAGTTCTTGGCCGATGCCCGGACCATGGCCGGGCCGCCGATGTCGATCTGCTCAATGCACTCGGTGGCACTGGCACCCGATGCAACAGTGTCATTGAATGGGTACAGATTGACCACGACGAGATCAAATGGCTCGATTCCCAGTGCCTGCAATTCATCACGATGCGAATCGCGCCGCAAATCGGCGAGCAACCCGCCATGGATCATCGGATGCAGTGTCTTCACGCGCCCGTCCAGGCACTCTGGGAATCCGGTTACGTCACCGACCAAAGTCACCGGGCACCCAGCAGCGGCGATTGTCTTGGCCGTGGATCCGGTCGAGACGATCTCAACACCTGATGCACTTAGCGCCTCGGCCAGATCTACTAGGCCAGTCTTGTCGTAAACCGAGACCAAGGCCCGTCGGATTGCTCGACCTGCTGGATCACTCATCAATGGCTCCGATCAGTTCTGTTATGACGGATATCAGCAAGGTTCGCTCCGCAACCTTGATGCGCTCGTGCAGGGTCGACTCGTCATCACCCGGCATGATCGCAACCGGCACCTGCGCGATTATCGGCCCGGTGTCGACCCCGTCATCTAGGTAATGCACGGTGCAACCGGTCTCGGTGACCCCGGCGGCAAGCGCATCGCGCACCGCGTGCGCCCCGGGGAAACTCGGCAACAAGGCGGGGTGGGTATTGATGATGCGCCCGCTGAATTCGGCGACAAATTCAGGTGCCAGGATCCGCATGAAGCCAGCACTCACCACCAGATCCGGATCGTACTCCGCTACCGCGTCCAATATCGCACTGTCCCAGTCGGTGCGCGCCGGAAAACTCGCCGGGTCGACGGTAAATATCGCGACCCCGCGGTTGGCGGCTCGAACCAGCGCACCCGCGTCGCCACGATCGGATCCCACCGCAACTATGAACTGCCCAAGTGGTGAATCAAGGAGCGCTTGCAGCAAGGTGCCAGAACCCGAAGCTAGGACGAGAATTCGGGGGGCCACGCCACCACCCTAGCGAACTGCCTCGCCGTTGAACTGTCGATACATATGCGCCATGAACAAGGTGGCGAAGGGCAGTGTCACCAGCGTCAAGATTCCGTAAAACGCACCACCTACCACGAGCACCAAAGTACTTAACAACGTCATTACGATCGCCGGCCCAAGGTTCTTGCTCATCACCTGAGCACTTGCCCTAATGGCTTGGCGTACGCCATAGCCCTTATCAAGTACGTAGAAGGGACCTAGTTGCAGGAGGAACAAAACAAGGAAACCCGGCACGATGCAGGCGATAAAACCAAGTAGTGACAAGCCGATGTAAGCGATGGTGAAGAGCAGATACTTGCCTAGGTTCTCGCTCGTAAACATCTCGGCAAAACTTGGCGGCTGCCCTTGGGTGGCCCGGATGCCGGCGCGATAAACCCCGATGGTGGCAAGAAATCCAAGGATGGTGAAAATCACCAAGAGCGATACTCCTGTGAAGGCGCCTTCGGCGATGGCAGCTGAGCAGGCATTTATCTGACCGGGGCTTTGCGGGTCCAGGCAGTCAACCACGATGTTGTTCAGCGGTTGCAAGGCAACCTGCTGGGCCAGTTGAATGACCGCGACCACCGCGGCTAAGGAAACGAAGCCGGCGAAATTTGCCCGCAGTTTTTGAAATGCCCAAGCCAGTGCCAATCCCACCTGACTGGGCGTTCGTGGCTCATTCGGCGATGCTGGGGAGCTCATCAATTTCACTTTCTGCGGTTACCGGCTCCGGCAATGAGGCCTTGGGGCGCAGACCAAAAAGTAACACGGTCGCAACTGAACCAATCAGCATCAATGCCAAGGCAATGGTCGCACCCAAGGCCGGCTTCGGACCAACCTGCACCAGGTTCATGGTGCCCAAGGCGCCACTTGACATGAACAGCAGCAGATAAACCCCAATCGCGGCCAGCAAACTGGCCCCGGCGGCCAAGCAAATGCGCCGACCTAACCGAAAGCCGCCCTTCGCCACAACTAATCCGATCAAGGTGCCCGCGAATACCCCAATAACCGGCAGTGCCCACGCCACGGGGCCAACATCTTGTGGCAAGGCGGCCAGCATCGGAAATGGCGGCAGCTCAACCGGAGCCGAAGTTGCGATAAATGGTGTCAGCGTGACGTCAGTGCCAATGCTCACCCCGGCACCAAGGCAATAGCTAACTGCCCACATCGCGGCAACCGGCAGGTAGCCGATGCTCAACACTAAGAGCGCGACACCACCTAGTGGCCCCGGTTCGAGGTACTGCTGAATCCGGATGACTTCACCGAAGTGCACAATAAGTGACAACGCCACCAGGGCCGCACCCATGCCGATTAGCGTCGCGATGGCGATGACGGCGCCGCGAATTACCACCCGAAGATCGCGCGGTATCGCACTGAGGATCATCGGCCGCATGGAAGACCCGTGCAATACGCCCCATAACAAAGCCAATACCGAGATGGCCAAGGCTGCGAGCAGTGCATACTTCGCCGAGGTTCGAGCCCCCGGGACCCGCGCGAGTAAACTCACGACGGTGACTAGCACCGTGTAGAGAACCGCGGTGCTACCTGCGACAAGTAGCCAATCTCGCACGGTATCGACCTTCGCCACCCGCCCGGCCCAGCGTCCGGCATAAACCAACAAGAACACCGGAATGGCCAATAGGCCCCAGGGCAGGAGCGAATAGGTGGCGCCGCCGACTTGAACCGGCACATCGTGGGCCACCACCCAAGCCAGCCCGGCGGTGCGCAATACCTGCCCCCACCCGGCCGTCGATTGCACCGAGGAGACCCAAGCCGCGAGCACCGGCAATGCGAAGATCGCCCACCCCAAGGCGGCCGCCCAAATCGCTGCTAGCGGTGCGACAACCCACCAAGCCCGCGCACTTGGGGTGGCACCCGGGGCATTCACGCCCGTAGCGTCGCAGGATTTGGGTTGTCGTTGGCGGACCGCCACGCAACCACAACTAGATTTTGCCAGGTATGGCTCGTCAACCGTGAATAACCAGCCAAATCGAGGCCACCGCACTCAAGCCCAGTGCGATCCGGACGAATACCACCTGGCTCATGCGACGAAAGACGAAGGCGCCCGCAAACGCACCAAGGCCAAGTGCTGGCGCGAACCATAAATTGGCGAGCAGGGAGGCCGGTGTGATCAACCCTAAAGCTAGGACGAATGGCACCTTCAAAACATTAAGGACGAAGAAGAACCAGGTTGAGGTACCCATGAAGACCAACATTGGGACCCGCATCCGCACCAGATACGCCGACAGGGCGGCTCCACCAGAATTCGCAGCCATCGTGGTAACACCGGTGACGGTGCCGAACAGCAAGGTGGCCGCCGAGTTGGTCATCGCCGGTGCGCTCTCGTGCTCGCCGCCTGCACCGCGTTGCCGCCAGATCTCACTCACCACCGACACCAAGATGATCACACCGACCAACCGGCTAAGTGCGGCGGTATCCAAATAGATGAACATGAGGGCGGTGATTACAAAACCCAGCAATACCCCTGGCACCAATTTACGAATCAAGCGCCAGTTAGCGTGCTGCCGGTACAGTGCCAAAGCGATGAAGTCACCGGCGATTAGCATTGGAACCACGAACCCCGCCGCAATTGTTGGCGTGAGGGCGAGCACGAGAAGTGGGCTCGCCAATACTCCCAACACCGGCATCGCGGTCTTAGAAACGCCATAGAAGAAAACCCCGGCGCCGACCAGCGCGATCAGCAGGGGTGTCCAGGCTTCAGGCACTTGCGATCCGGAATCCAAATCTCACAACTGGACTCTAGGCCAAATGGGGGCCTACCCCTGCATTAGTTCGCGCATTAAGCGCGCGGTTGCCGATGGGGTCTTGCCAACTTTCACGCCCACGGCCTCGAGCGCCTCCTGCTTAGCGATTGCCGTGCCCGCCGAACCCGAAACAATCGCACCCGCATGCCCCATTGTCTTGCCCTCGGGGGCCGTGAACCCGGCCACATAGCCGACGACCGGCTTGGTGATGTGCTCGCCAATATAAGCAGCTGCACGTTCTTCGGCATCGCCACCAATCTCACCGATCATCACGATGGCATCGGTTTCTGGGTCGTCCTGGAACGCCTGCAGACAGTCAATATGCGTGGTGCCGATGATTGGATCCCCACCGATGCCAACGCAGGTGGAAAAACCGATATCGCGAAGTTCGTACATCATCTGGTAAGTCAAGGTGCCGGACTTCGAAACCAAGCCAATGCGACCGGCTTTGGTGATGTCGGCAGGAATGATGCCAGCGTTCGACTGCCCCGGACTGATGATGCCCGGGCAATTCGGTCCGATAATGCGAGTTGCGCCCGCATTCTGCGAATACTGAAAGAACTGCGCGGTGTCGTGCACCGGTATGCCTTCGGTGATTACTACCGCCAAAGCGATCTTGGCATCGACCGCCTCAAGCACCGCGGCCTTTGCGAACTTTGGCGGCACGAACACCACGCTGACGTTGGCCCCGGTGGCCGCCATCGCCGCCTGAACATCATCGAAAATCGGAATACCGTCGACAGCTTGCCCGGCCTTGCCCGGGGTAACTCCAGCAACAACTCGCGCACCGGAAGCAACCATGCGCCGAGTGTGTTTGGTGCCCTCCGAGCCGGTCATCCCCTGAACGAGGATCAAGCTGTTGGTATCAAGCCAGATAGCCATGTGCGCGCGCCCTTACTGTCCGGCCTTGCGGGCAGCTGCCAATTCGGCAACGCGGCGCGCGGCATCATCCATGGTGTCGACAATTTCAATGAGCGGGTGGTTCGCTTCCGTCAGAATGCGACGACCCTCAACAGCATTGTTACCGTCGATGCGGCAGACAATCGGCTTTGAAAGTGGTGCACCCTCGGACTTAAGCATTTCAAGAGCCTGCAGCACTCCTTCTGCCACCGCATCACATGAGGTGATCCCACCGAATACGTTTACGAATACTGATTGAACTTCCGGATCATTGAGCACGATGTCAAGACCATTGGCCATCACGGTGGCACTTGCGCCCCCACCGATGTCCAAGAAGTTGGCCGGCTTAATGCCGCCGAACTCCTCGCCCGCATACGCAACGACATCAAGGGTGCTCATCACCAAGCCGGCACCGTTGCCGATAATTCCGACTTCACCGTGCAGTTTCACGTAATTAAGTTCGAACTCCTTCGCCCGCAGTTCAATCGGGTCAGTGCCTTCGCGATCTACGAAGTCCGCGTGGCTGGCATGACGATAGTTTGCATTGTCATCGAGAGTGACTTTGCCGTCGAGTGCCAGCACCGTGCCATTTGGTGTCAGCACCAATGGGTTGACTTCAACCAAAGTTGCATCTTCATCGACCATGACATTCCATAGCTGCACCATGATCGCAATCACTTGATCGCGTACCGCCGGCGGGAAGTTCGCGGCATCAACAATCTCGGTGGCCTTGTGCACATCAACACCGTGAAGTGCGTCAACACGAATCATCGCGAGGTCCTGCGGGCGGGTCGCTGCAACTTCCTCGATTTCTACACCACCTGCGGTACTCGCCATGGCGAGGAATGCGCGATTGGCCCGATCAAGTAGAAATGAGACGTAGTACTCCTCAGCGATATCAGAAGCTTCGGCAACAAGAACCCGATGCACCGTATGACCTTTAATATCCATGCCCAGGATTGCGGTTGCGACCGCAGCCGCCTCATCGGGGGTCTGCGCCAGCTTGACGCCGCCGGCCTTGCCGCGCCCGCCGGTCTTGACCTGGGCCTTGACCACCACCTGCCCACCGATCTTGCGGGCTACCTCGTGGGCGGCGGCTGCGGTCGAGCACACCTCACCCGGGGTGCCTGGGATCTGATGCTTGCGGAAAAGGTGCTTGGCCTGATACTCGTACAGATCCACTTAGACTCCTTCAGGCGTTTAACAAGTTGCAGATCGCTGGAAACCAGTGCGCCCGAGCCTAGTGATGATCAGTTGCCAGCGGTAACCGCACGGCTGTGATCTTCGACCCACTCGACGATAGACATGGTGGTGGCTCCCGGGGTAAAGATTTTGGCCACTCCGAGGGCTTCCAGCTCCACGATGTCGTCCTCAGGGATGATGCCGCCGCCAAATACGATGATGTCGTCCGCTTTGCGGGAGCGCAGGAGATCCATGACTTCGGCAAACAAGGTCAGGTGTGCCCCCGAGAGGATGGACAGGCCAATGAAGTCCACATCTTCTTGGACCGCTGCGTCAACTACCTGGGCTGGTGTTTGATGGAGGCCGGTGTAAATGACCTCGATCCCGGCATCACGTAGTGCACGAGCGACTACCTTGGCACCTCGGTCGTGACCGTCGAGGCCCGGCTTGGCCACCAGCACCCGAATTGGACCCGCCATTACCAACTCCTTTTCCGGTGTTGCCAGATCTCGACGACCGTCGAAAGTACACTATAAATCGCTGGTCGACCGGGCCGGCACCGACCCGGTTTTAACTAGCCTAGGAGGCGGCAGGTGGCTAGCCCGCGCGACCTGCGCCCGCAATCACTGATCATCTCCATCTTCGGGGCATACGGGCGCAGTATCGGTGGCTGGCTCTCAGTTAGCTCACTTATCTCCTTGCTCAACGATGTCGGGGTCGATGACCCAGCCGTGCGCAGTGCACTATCGCGGTTCAAGCGCCGCGGTATTTTGCTTTCGGAGAAACACGGCGCAGTTGCCGGTTATGCACTCAGTGAATCAACCTGGCGCACCTTTGATGTCGGTGATGCGCGGGTACTTCAGCGCCGCACCCCGCCCCAGAACGCTGGCTGGGTGCTAGCGGCTTTCTCTATCCCGGAGAGCAAGCGCGATGTGCGCTATCGCTTGCGCTCGCGGTTAGCCAAAGTCGGGTTTGCGCAGGTGGTAGGCGGCCTGTGGGTCGCGCCAAAGGCCCTGGAGGCAGACGCACTGTACGTAGTCGAAGCATTGGGCCTGCAAGAGCATGTCGACATCTTCAATGCCGAGCACATGGCATTTCGAACTACAGCAGGTGCCGTAAACCAGTGGTGGGACCTACCGGCAATCGCCCGTGAATACGAGTCTTTCACCAAAGACTTCAAAAGCCTGCGCGTGACATATGACCGGGCGAAAAAGCCACCTACCCCGGCAAGCGCCTTCGCCGACTACACCAGGGCCCTGACGGCTTGGCGACCACTGCCCTACAACGACCCGGGATTGCCTCGTGATTACCTGCCAAAAGTTTGGCCAGGTGACCAAGCCACGGAGCTCTTCTACGCACTCCATGACCAGCTGGCGCACCTAGCCCAGCAGCATGTGGTCGATGTGGTCGATGGCTTCAGTGACGAAAGTGCAAATTCTAAAACGTCGTAGACGGCTGGCAAGCACCATACGTTTCGCGCAGCACAGCGACAATCTCGCCGACAGTGGCATAAGCCGTAACCGCCTGCACGCACGCTGGCACCACATTCGCATTCGCAACGGCCGCCGCGCGCACCGCCGCCAAGCCCGCCGTTACTTCAACTTGATCCCGGGCGGCTCGCACCTCCTGCAGGCTAGCGATCTGGGTGCGTTCACTTGTCGGATCTAGGGCGAAGACCTCAAATGCCACCGGATCAGTCACAAAGGCATTGACGCCGACAACGGTCTTCGCGCCAGTGTCGACCGCCCTTGCCAACTGGTAGGCACTATCGCCCAACTCGGTCTGGAAGTACCCCGACTCTATGCAGGCAAGCGCGCCACCACGCTCAGCGATATTGGACATCTCCGCCCAGATTTCAGCTTCCAACTCATCGGTGAGCTGCTCCAGCAGGTAACTGCCGCCGAGCGGATCAACCATCGAGGTGACACCTGTTTCAAAAGCCACAATCTGTTGCGTGCGAAGGGCCAAGGTTGCCGCCGTTTCGGTAGGTACGCCCAGCGCCTCATCGAAAGCGCACACATGCATGGTCTGAACCCCGCCCAAAGCCGCTGCCATCGCCTCGATGGATGTGCGAACCACGTTATTGAGTGGCTGTTGCGCGGTGAGTGAGGATCCCGCGGTAAAGACGAAGATTCGCAGTTGCTCCGAACGTGGGTCCTGCGATTGGTAGGTGTCGCGCATCAGCTTCGCCCAAACCCGGCGCGCCGCTCTGAATTTGGCAATCTCCGGCATGAAGTCCATGTTGCTCGACAGGAAGGTGAAAAGAGATGGGGCTACCGCGTCAACACTTAGACCGCGGCGCACCGCTTCATCCAGATAGGCGCGGGAGTTAGAAAAGGTAAATGCGATCTCCTGCACTGCGCTGGAGCCCGACTCACGAATGTGGTAGCCGCTCATGGCCAGTGATACCCAACGCGGGATGTTGTTAGCAATGTGCTCTATGACATCTACTGAAAGCTTTAGCCCGGCGGCGGCCGGGAAGATTTGCGTGCCGCGAGCGAAGTACTCCTTGAGTACATCATTTTGAATAAAGAGCCCAAATTCATTGGGATTGACGCCCCGCTTCTTGGCCAGTGCCTCGAACATCGCGGCCCAGATGTAGCCGATGGAATTGGCGGTTGTTCGAACCTGACTGATTTTCTCCAGCGGTATGCCATCCATCAACACTTCAATGTCGGCAAGGCTATCGATGGCGACTCCGACTTTGCCCACCTCGCCGCGTGCCAATGCATTGTCTGAGTCAAGGCCCATCTGCGTAGGCAGATCCAGTGCCACGCTGAAACCGGTTAGCCCCTGATCAAGTAGCGACCGAAAGCGCGCATTTGTCTCGCGCGCAGTCCCGAAACCCGCGTACTGCCCCATGGTCCAGACCCCAGGATCAGCACTGATCCCACGGGTGTAGGGGAACTCGCCTTGCTGCTCGCGGACTTCACGGGTCACTTTTTCACCTCCGCATTCAACTGCTCGCGCAGCACCTTCTTCGCAATCTTGCCTGTTGAGTTGAGCGGAAACTCGGCGACGATCCGTACGTCCTTCGGCTTCTTGTATGAAGCCATTCGTGACTTGCAATGTTCAAGCACCTCTTCAACGGTGACACTAGCCCCAGCGGACACGGTAATCATCGCAGTGACATGCTGACCCCAGTCGGCATCCTCGACACCGATTACTGCAACTTCGTGAACCCCGGAGACCTCGGCTATTACATCTTCAATCTCGCGCGGGTAAATGTTGTAGCCACCCGAGATGATCATGTCGCCCTTGCGGTCAACCAGGAACAACCTCTCATCCGCATCTGATCTACCTAGATCACCGGTGTAGAGCCAGCCGTCGCGTACTGCTTTCGTCACGGTGGCATCCTGCCCGGCCTGCCCGTAATAGCCGCGCATCACATGGTCACCTCGGGTTATTACCTCGCCGATTTCACCTGTTGGCAAGTCTTCACCTTGATCATCAACAATGCGAATTTCTACGCCATTACATGGCAACCCCGCACTCGTCAGAATTTCCAGATCACCATCAATCCCCCGACGATGGTCAGCCGGCCCAAGCACGGTTACCGGCGGGATTGCCTCGACCAACCCGTAATACTGCGACATCTGCGGGGTGATGCGCTCAAAGCATTGCCTAATTTGCTCAGGTGGCATCGGGGCACCCGCATAGCCCAAGATCTCCAGATTTGCCATCCGCTCCAGTGAGATATCGGGCATCGCGAGCAGTCGAGCGACCATCGTCGGCACGAGCGCCGTGGCATTGGCACCTCTGTTTTCGAACGCATCAACAAGTGACTCCGGGTCAAACTTGGCCTGCACGATCTGTCGGCCACCGAAAGTGAAATAGGGCAGGACGAAGAGCCCACTGGTGTGGGTTACCGGGCCAGCGTGCACCCAACAACTGCGTTCATCGGGAACTTTGCCAAGGAAGTCAGTGACGATGTTGTGCAGACTCGCCATCCGGTTTCGATGGGTCCGAATCGCACCCTTCGGGTTGCCGGTGGTGCCACTTGAATAATTCAGTGAGACCAAGGCGTCAGGATCCACATTGAGTAAGAGCGGCTCAGGGGCCTGTGCATCAAGAAACCTCTCATAAGGGGTGGCGCCTTCCGCGCCATCGACCCCGGCGTTGATAACGATTATGTGATCGACCATCGCCCGCACACCTGCGGCGTCGTCCCAGAACTTGGCATCAAGGATCAAGACCTTCGGGGTGCAATCGGCAGCGATTCGGACCCAATCGGTTGGGTGCAATCGGTAGTTCAGCGCCACTCGACACAATCCGGCAGTGCTGATCCCTAAATCAGTCTCGATGTAGGTGTTTTGGTTTGACTGGAGGTCAAGCACTCGG
Organism: uncultured Actinomycetes bacterium; assembly: GCA_903960135.1. GTDB lineage: Bacteria > Actinomycetota > Actinomycetes > S36-B12 > S36-B12. The sequence goes on from CAJBZP010000041.1 coordinate 26,576, forward strand.
TCACCTGTCACCAAACCAAGTGCTCGAAGACCGCGAGCAAGTTGCATGATGCGCGAGCCGGTGCGGCCGTAGGTACTCGTGCCTTCCGGGCCGTCCAAGGCAATCCGGTCGCGGTACCTTCGCATTGAGCGTGCTACGAGCCGGCCGACATCCATCTAGTGCCCTCCTGCCTGCTGAAGTTGATCCCCGGTTGATGCGTCGAAGTACATTGCGTCCAAGATCCAGCACCCATCAGTTAATACCGCGATCGGATTTAGGTCGAGCTCGAAGCCGGTTGGCCATTCTCGGGTGCAATCAGCCAGGCGCACCACTGCCCGGACAAGCGCGTCAATGTCAGCTGGTGCGGCACCGCGAGCACCAGCGAGCATCGGTGCCAAGGCGGTCTCGGCGATCATCTCGCGCACGTCTATTTCATCGACGGGCAGCAGTCGCACCGCGGCATCGGCGACGATCTCGGTGAGCACCCCACCAACGCCGACCGTCAACACCGGCCCAAGGGCGCTTGGGGTGATACCCACAATGGCCTCGACACCGCCGCGGACAAACCGTTCCGCGAGCACCTGCCCGCCAAGGTCCGCTAGCCGGGTAAATACCTCTGCTGCGGTCTCCGCGGTAACGCCAAGCACCACGCCACCTGCATCACTTTTGTGAATTAGGCCGGGAACCACGGCCTTGAAGACCGCAACGCCATCGAACCTAGACACGGCGTCAACCGCCGCGGCCGCACTGCCAATCAGCACCGACGAAGGAACTGGTAATCCTGCGTCCGCGAGGATCGTCTTGACCTGCTTCTCGGATGCGCCAGCCTCTGGTGCCGGCGCTAATGGGCCGGCAATTACCTCTCGGTCCCGGTGCTTTGAGGTGGCGTGCAAGGCCTGCAATGCGGCGACCGCTCGTTCAGGGGTGGGATAAACGGGGATGCCATTCGACGCAAGGACAGCAGCTCCGTCGGGGGCCAGCGAGGCGGCGCCGGTTCGCACCGCGACCACGGGCAGACCGGTGCGAGAGCGCACGGACCCGAGGGCACTTGCGATTCGGGTGACGTCGGCCCCAACCAAGACCGCGAAGCAGGCGACGATCGCATCAACACTCAGGTCGCCCGCCAATCGGTCAACGCACTTCTCGAACAACCCCGGCTCAGCCATCACCGCCGCGGTGACATCGACCGGATTGGTCGCATTGCCGTAACTTGGAACTACCGCGGTTAGATCGGCGATGGTGTCGGCGCCAAGTTGGGCAAGTTGCATCCCACACGCCTCGATCGCATCAGCCGCCAAGATCCCACTGCCCCCCGAAGTCGTGACCACCCCGATCCGGCTTCCAGGCATCCGCGCACCCGTCGCGAACAGGGCACCGGCATCGAGTAGTGCGTCAATATCTGCGACTCGCGCGATGCCCGCCTTCTTCAGCGCCGCATCCACGACTTTGTCAGCTGACGCCAGCGCACCGGTGTGCGAGGCGGCTGCCCTCGCCCCCGCTTCACTCCTACCGGCTTTTACGACCGCGATCGGCTTCGACTCGGCAGCACCGGCTAAGGCACCGAGCTCCCCCAGTGACTCGATGTACATGAGCACCGCATCGACACTTGGGTCAGCAGCCAACTGCACCGCAACATCAACGGCAGTGACATCTGCCTCATTGCCGGTCGTGACCGCAATCCCAATTGGCACACCGCGTTCTATCCCCAAGGACAGCGCACCGAAACCAAGTGCACCCGATTGGCTAACAAGTGCGATATTGCCATCGGGTAATGGGGTTGCTGGCGAGGAGAACACCGGACTAAATGTCGCAAGCACCCGGGCTGGGCCACCGACCGCGCCGATGCAGTTGGGGCCGACCAAGCGCATCCCGTGATCACGAGCTATTCGCACCAACGCATCTTGAGCTGCGGCGCCGCTCGCACCGGTCTCCGCGAACCCTGAAGACATAACAATGCAAACCGAGGTGCCTGCTCGGGCGCAGTCGGTCACCGCGTCTAGTACCGCGGCCGCCGGCACCATAACCAAGGCCAGATCAACCGCCCGCCCGATACTTGCCATACTCGGGAAGACCGGCAACCCCAGAACCTCGCCACCCTTTGGGTTGACCGGCGCGATGAAACCCTGGTATCCGTACTTTTGCAAGTAATCGATTGGTAGCCGGCCCATCGCACCAGGTCGTTCGGTGGCCCCGATGACCGCAATCGAGCCAGCCGACCAAAGGGCTTGCAGGCTGCTCACGGGAGGATCGCGGTCCCTTCTATCTCGAGCAGCGCCGCATCGTCATATAACCGGGTGACACCGATCAGCGTCATCGCCGGATAATCGCGGCCCACCAGTTGGTGCCAGATTCGCCCGATTTCCTTGGCGTGATCGCGATAGTCGACCGGGTCTACCGAATAGATAGTGAGTTTCGCTAGTTGCGATGGCGTGCCGCCGGCTGCCGTAAGGGCGACCAGCAAATTGGTGAGCACCTGCTCGAATTGCTCGACGATGGTTTCCCCAACTATCTCGCCGTCGATATTTAGTGCGGTCTGCCCCGCCAGCAGCACGATGGTGCTGCCTTCGGCCACCACCGCATGGGTAAAACCGATCGGTGGGGCCAACTCGGGCGGGTTAATCCTTCGCACTGTCATTTCCATACCCTTCGGCCATCGCTGGATAGACTCAACCACTGCCCTTGGACAGCTAGTTGCGGGGCTGGCTGAAAAGGAGTGCGCGTTGCCGAATCCATTTGGCCTTTCCCGCCCGCTAGCCTACCCGGGCATAGTGCGCATCCTTGCCGATCGACAATAATACGACACATGAGCGCCCCACGTCCCGTACTTGCGGCAGCCCGCCGGACCCCATTTGGCCGGTACCGGGGCCAATTGTCGACGATCCGCCCCGATGATCTCCTCGGGTTCACCATCGCCGATCTCATCGCGACCACCCCACAACTAGACCCTGCCCATATCGATGACGTAATCATGGGCGACGCTAACGGTGCCGGCGAGGACAACCGCAATGTCGCCCGAATGGCCGCCCTGCTCGCTGGGCTCCCGCTGACGGTGCCCGGGGTCACCGTAAATCGCCTGTGCGGCTCCGGCGCCGAGGCCATCGTCCAAGCCGCCCGGGCAGTACGCGCCGGTGATCTGGATTTAGTGCTGGCCGGCGGTGTCGAAAGCATGAGCCGGGCGCCCTATGTGCTCCCGAAATCAGATAAGTCACTTGATCCGGCCATGCGGTTGGAGCAAACAACCGTGGGCTGGCGGATGATTAACCCGGCTTTCCCCGCGCATTGGACCGATAGCCTCGGGGCTTGCGCTGAGCGCAGTGCCAACGTGCGCGGCATCGGCCGCAGTGAGCAAGATGACTGGGCCGTTCGATCACATGAACTCGCCAGTGCCGCTTGGTCAAATGGGTTACATGATGGCTTTGCGTTTCCCATTGCCGGGCTGGCAATCGATGAATCCATTCGCACCGATTGCACCTCCGAGTCCCTAGCGCGCCTGAAACCAGCCTTTACCGCAGATGGCACGGTGACCGCCGGTAACTCATCACCTATTAATGACGGCGCCGTAGCCACCTTAATTACGTCAGAAACAAAGGCACTCGAACTCGGGTTGGCTCCGATCGGCACAATATTGGGATCCGCAGTAGTTGCCACCGAGCCCGATGACTTTGCGAGCGCTCCCGTCCCGGCAATGCGCAAGCTGCTCCAGCGAACCGGGTATTCATTTTCCGATATCGATCTCTTCGAGATCAATGAGGCTTTCGCCGCGATGGTGCTCACCGTGCTTCGAGATGCCCCGGAAATCGAGGTGGCGAAAGTCAATCCAAATGGGGGCGCCATCGCAATCGGGCACCCCGTTGGGGCTTCGGCAGCCAGGGTCGTTGTCGACACGTGCCGTGAGTTACAGCGTCGTGGTGGTGGCTTGGGCATTGCAACGGCATGTATCGGTGTCGGACTCGGCATCGCCGTACTAGTGGAGGTTTGATGATTCAGCTGGACGAGTTCACCGATGTGAATTACGAAGTCATCGACGGCGTTGCGGTGATCACGATAAACCGGCCAGAGCGCTACAACGCACTTCGCGGCCGCACCGTTGATGAGCTCATCTATGCATTTCGCTACGCATGGGTCGACAAAACCGTTGGCTCAATAGTCTTGACCGGTGCCGGCGCCAAAGCGTTTTGCAGTGGCGGTGATCAAAAGGAGCGCGCAGCAACCGGCGGCTACGGCGAGACCGAGATGGGCATGTTCGAGATAGATCGGCTGCACCGGCTGATCCGCGAGGTACCCAAGCCCGTTATCGCTGCCGTTAATGGGTTTGCGATCGGCGGCGGCCATGTGCTCCATGTCCTATGTGACGTCTCACTGGCCGCGAGCACCGCGAAGTTTGGCCAGGTGGGCCCGCGGGTCGGTAGTTTCGATGCCGGCTTCGGTACCGCCTACCTAGCAAGGGTGGTCGGGGAAAAACGCGCCCGCGAGATCTGGTTCTTCTGCGATCAATATGACGCTGCCACCGCCGAACGCTGGGGCCTGGTGAACCGCGTCGTCGAACCAGATGAGCTGATGCCGCTCGCACTTGCTTGGGGCCGCAAGGTACTGGACTTATCGCCGACGGCGATCAAGACCCTCAAGCACAGCTTCAATGCCGATACCGACCACCTGGTTGGCCTGCAATCACTGGCCTTTGATGTGCTGGATCTCTTCGTCGAAACCGATGAAGCCAAGGAGGGCGGCGCCGCCTTCAACGAGAAGCGGCCGCCGGATTTCACGCCCTACCGCTGAAATCAGGGTCATCTCCTCGGATTTCTACCATTATAGAATTTGCTTCTACCGTGGTAGATTGGGCCTATGTCCCTGAACATCAAGAACCCCGAAACCCATAACTTGGCTCGGGAGCTGGCCGCGATCTTGAGCACCACCGTGACGAGTGCAGTTACGGTGGCTTTGCAGGAGTCGATTGCCGCCCACGGCAGCGGGAAGCATCCGCAGGATCGATTAGAACGGTTGCGCGCCATCTCCCAGCGAGCGGCAGCAAGGGTGCGGGCCACGCCTGGGCCTGACCTCCAGCTGGTCGCCGACGATCTCTACGACGCTAACGGACTACCGATTTGATTATTGACACTTCGGCTCTAGTCGGTGCATTACTGGGCGAGCAGCACGCCGAAGAACTCCTTCAAATAATTGCCGATGCGCATCAACCGCGGATGTCTGCTGCCAGCTACCTAGAATCAGGGGTGGTCTTGGATTCGCGGCGAGACCCGGTGCTTTCGCGATCACTCGACGACTTCCTTGATATCGCGGAAGTCGAAATCGAACCAGTAACAGCCGAGCAGGCGCGAATTGCCCGCGAAGCGTATCGAGATTTTGGTAAAGGAAGCGGACACCCGGCACAACTCAACTTCGGCGACTGCTTTGCTTACGCATTGGCAAAGTCCACCGATGAACCATTGCTCTTCGTAGGTTTAGATTTCAGTCACACCGACGTCACTGCGGCACAGGTCAGCAGGCCCAAGAACGGCGGCTGACTCGCCCCTTAAGTTAGTTGACCAACCACCGCCGCGGCCGCTCGGCGACTTCCTCCTTGGCCACCAAGGTAAGGCGTGGCTTGGGGTCTTCGGTCCGGCCCGCCGGCGGCTTGCGACTTCCTGCCGCATATGGCTTTGGCCACGGCATCCGGTACCCCTGATCCGCGGCCGCGTGCAAAGTCCACGCCGGGTCATAAAGGTGCGGGCGGCCAAGTGCACAGAGGTCGGCCCGACCAGCCGCGATGATGGTGTTGATGTCATCCCAACTACTGATTGACCCGACAGCCATGGTCGCAACTTTCGAGATATTTCGAATTCGGTCAGCAAACGGGGTTTGGTAGGTACGGCCATATGCCGGTCGCGCATTGGCTGCAGTCTGCCCGGTCGACACATCGATGATGTCCGCGCCATGCGCTGCGAAGGCGCGCGCGATCTCAATTGAGTCCTCGCCGCTCAAGCCATCATCGACCCAGTCGGTAGCCGATACCCGCACACTCATCGGGCGATCGGCGGGCCAAGCCGCCCGCACCGCATCAAAGACTTCGAGTGGGAAGCGCAACCGGTTGGCGACATCACCGCCGTAGTCATCAGTTCGCTGATTACTGATTGGGGTCAAGAAGCTGGAAAGCAGGTAGCCGTGGGCCGCATGTAGTTCGAGCAGGTCGAAGCCGGCTTCGGCCGCACGCAAGGTTGCCGATACGAACTCGGCTTTAACCGCATCCATGTCGGCTCGGGTCATTTCCCGCGGCACCTGGTTTATCGCCTGGTATGGGATTGGCGATGGCGCGATCAGCGGCCAGTTGCCGTCAGCCAGGGGTTCGTCGATGCCATCCCACATGAGTTTGGTCGAGCCTTTGCGTCCCGCGTGCCCAAGTTGCACCCCGATCTTCGATGGGGTGGTATGAACGAATTCAACAATCTTGGCCCAAGCCTGGGTTTGCTCGTCGGTCCACAGACCGCCGCAGCCGGGTGTGATGCGACCGTCGGCCGAGGTGCAAACCATCTCGGTCATCACCAGGCCAGCGCCACCGAGTGCGCGAGCTCCAAGGTGCACCAGATGGAAGTCACCGGGCACCCCGGCTTCTGATGAGTACATGTCCATCGCCGAGACAACAACCCGATTTGGCAGTTCTAGGCCGCGCATTCGAAATGGCATGAACATCGGCGGCCTTGCAGTAGTACCGGCCGGCGCCCGGCCCTCGTCAATTTGGTTCTGGAGTAACCAAGAGTCCACCCGCTCCATGAACTCAGGATCGCGCTCGCGCAGGTTGCCGTAGGTAACTCGACGTGACCGGGTCAAGAGATTGAATGCGAATTGAATCGGCTCCTGATCCACGTACTGGGTTATCTCCTCGAACCACTCAAGGGCGGCCTGCGCTGATCGCTGGGTGCTTTCGACCACCGGCCTGCGCTCCCCGTCATAGGCCGCCAGTGCCTTAGCTACGTCCTGATGTTCGAGTAGGCAGGCGGCTAAGGAAATCGACCCTTCCATCGCCAATTTGGTGCCTGAGCCGATTGCGAAATGGGCGGTATGCGCAGCATCGCCCAAGATCACGAGGTTCTTGTGGGCCCAGGTCGCATTGCGGAAGGCACGGAAGGTTACCCACCGACTGTTATTGCGCAGCAGCGGTTGGCCACCTAGGTAATCCTTGAAGATCTCTGCCACCTTGGCAATTGATGGCTCATCACTTTCGCCAATTGGCAGATCCGCAGCCGCGTCAGCCAGCTCCTCGAAACCGGCCCGGCGCCAGATATCTTCGTGCATCTCAACGATGAAGGTGCTGCTGTGGTCATCCATCGGGTAGGCATGCGCTTGCATCGTCCCCCACGGGGTGTCAACAATGAAAAACTTGAACGCTTCATATACAACCGGGGTGCCCAGCCAGATGAACTTGCATTTGCGGAAGTCAACCGTGGTGCCGAACTCGTCTTTGAAAGTCTCCCGAGTTGCGCTATTGATGCCATCGCTCGCTAGCACTAGGTCATAGTCGGCCATCAACTCATCGATCGGTGGCGCCGGCGTGTTGAAGAGCACATTAACGCCGTTAGCGATCGCACGACGCTGCAAAATCGCGAGCAGGTCGGTGCGACTCATCGCCGCGAACCCGTGCCCGCCACTTGTTAGGACTTCATCACGGTAGTGAATATCGATGTCATCCCAGTAGGCGAAGGCCTTGGACATCTCCTCGTAGATGGACGGGTCTGAGATTCGGATACCGGAGAGCGTCTGGTCACTGAAAACAACGCCGAACCCAAAAGTATCAAGTGGTGCGTTGCGCTCCCAGACCGTGATGTCGTACTCGGGTTCGAACTGTTTGACCAAGCTTGCGAAATAGAGCCCACCCGGGCCACCGCCAACGACTGCGATCTTCATTTATCTCCTTAGGCGTTGGCGGTCCTTCGCCAGATGTTGCGGATTATTGACTGTCGCCAAATTAGCGGTATAAATAGTCCCACGCAAGCCCAATTAAACAACCTGCAGAAAGATATGCCCATGGCAACTAATCCCCCGGCCGGCCAGGTAGCCGCACGGTTCACCGACCAAGTCGCCATCGTGACCGGCGGGGCCGGCGGTCTCGGCCGCCAGATCTGCCTGAGCATCGGCGCCGAAGGGGGCAAGGTCGCGGTCTTCGATACCAATGCAGAGGCCATCGACCAAACGGTTGCGCTCCTTAATGCCGGCGGCACCGAGGCGGTTGGGCACCTGGTCGATGTCCGTGACCACGGCGCAGTGACCTCCGCGGTCGCCGCAGTAGCCACCTACTTTGGGCGCATCGACATCCTGATCGCTGCAGCCGGCGGCAGCTTGGCCACGCCACGGGACCTCGCAGATATTGCACCCGCCGACCTGGACCTAGTTATCGACGTAAACGTAAAAGGCACCTTCAACTGCGCACAAGCCGTCGTCCCGCACCTGCTGCGAGCCGGTGGCGGTGCGATCGTCACGTTCTCCTCAATCGGTGGCCGTTCGACCAGCCCGGTGACCGGGGTCCCGTATGCCGCAGCGAAAGCCGCGATCTTAGGTCTAACCCGCCGACTGGCCCGCGAGGTCGGCCCCGGCGGGATCCGGGTTAATGCGGTTGCCCCCGGCCTATTTCTCACCGGCCGCCTACAAGGCATGTTCGATGACATGACCGAGGCCGACCGCTCCGAAGTGCTAGACGGTATCCCCCTTGGACGGATGCCGCAGTTACAAGAGTGCGTGGATCCGGTGCTCTTCCTCGCCTCCGGTCAATCCTCATACATCACCGGAGCCGTCCTTGACGTCAACGGCGGCCGATTCATGGCCGGTTGATCGAGCCCACCTACACTGCATCCATGATCACCGCCCTGTGCTTCATCCAAGTAGTCCCCGAGCACGTCAACTCCGCGGGCGAGGCCATCGCCAAGATTCCAGGGGTCACCGCGGCCTATTCGGTAACCGGAAAAATTGACCTAGTGGCTCTCATCGAGGTACGCACCCACGACGACATCGCCAAGACGGTGACCGATGGCATCTCCAAAGTCAAGGGTGTGCAATCAACAAAGACCCACGTCTCGTTCCGCACCTTCAATAGTGCTGATCTAGAAGCGGGCTTCGCCCTCGGCGCCGAAGAGGGCTAAAGCCCGCTCGCAGCTAGCCGCCCACCCAGTGCATCGCAGGCGACCGTAACCCAATGGCGCGGATTCGCAAGGGCAGCGGACACTGAACCGGCGGCCTCGGCCAAGGTCACGACATCGAGCTCAGACTTGATACCCAACTCCAGTAATTGAGTTGCGTTCAACGCCGATGAACCAGCGAGGGCAAATACCGGCTTGCCCGCGGCTTTTGCGATCGATGCCACAAAGGCCGGCCCCTTACCCGCCAAAGTCTGCTCATCGAGTCGGCCTTCGCCGATAATTACCGCATCGGCAGCGGCCACCGCGCCCGCCAAATTGGTTAATTGCGCCAGCACCTCGGCACCGGAACGAATCGAGGCACCGAGAACTCCCGATGCAGCAACCGCGAACCCGCCGGCCGCGCCTGCTCCCGGTAACTGCTGCAGCTCACCGACCGAGAACCGCCCACCAAATCTCGAAACAATGTCACACCAGCGGCCCATCGCGGTATCCAGCCGAAAGCACTCATCCTCGGTAAAACCTTTTTGTGGTCCAAATACTTGAGCAGCGCCATGCGGACCACAAGCCGGGCTGTCAACGTCGACCAAAACCGTCCAGGTACACGAATTGAGCAATCGCTCGTCGGCCGGTGGTGTAATTGACCAAATACGCGCCAACCCCTTCGCGGTCGGTGGCACTTTGTCGCCATTGGCGTCAAACAGCCCGTAGCCAAGGCCGGCCAGCAGCCCTAAGCCACCATCTACTGACGCACTACCACCGACGGCGAGCAACAACTCTTTCGCGCCGCCAACCAAGGCGGCATGTGCCGCGAGCCCGACGCCTTGGGTTGAGGTATCCCATGGCCTTGGGGGCCGATCCTTAACCCCAGCCAGCCCGCAAATCTCGGCTAATTCGATTACCACGGTGGCAGCTTGGCGAGCCACCTGCGATTTGGTTGCGCACAGCAGGGCATCGACGGTGTCGACCGGCTCCCCATCGAAGCCAGCGGCGATCAGTACCGAGATGGTTCCGTCACCCCCGTCAGCGATGGGCAACTCGGTGACATGCACCCCGGGTAACCGGTGAGCCAGTCCGGTACTTACCAAATGTGCCACCGCACCGGCAGTAAGTGAGCCCTTAAAGGTATTTGGCGCTACCAGGACCCGCATGCCCGAATTGTGCCTGCCTGAGCCGGTCCCGGCACCCCCACCCCGGTGACTTCCCCTGGGGATTTGCGCAAACTTGCGCCCCACTGGTAGACACCTACCCCATGCGTGTGTTTCGGGCCGGACTTTTCGCCCTGCTGCTGTATATCGCGGCCACACTTTTGCCAACCCTCGCGCACGCTGACCCGCTGCCGCGCGAGCGAGTACCAGAGATCTCCCTGCCGGTCTCGCCGGTGAAACTTTCGGCTAAGTTCGGCGAGAGTGGTTCCTACTGGGGTGGTGTCCCGCACTCAGGTTTGGATTTTGACGGCAACACCGGGGATCCCATCTATGCGGTCGCCGCCGGGGTGGTGCGCGAGGTAGCAACGCGTGGCAGTTACGGCCGCACCATCACGATCGCCCACGGTGATGGCGTGGCTTCGATGTATGCGCACCTGGCAAGCACCGAGGTAAAGGTCGGCCAGCAAGTTAAGTCGGGTGAGCGGATCGCCCAAATGGGTGCCACCGGGAATGTCTCCGGATCCCACCTGCACCTTGAGATTCAACTACGTGGGGCACCGACTGATCCTTATGGCTTCCTGTTCGCCGCAAACCCAGGCAGCGTCAGCGAGCCGCCGGGCTGGGCTTGTCGGATCTACGGATGCTGATCAGAGTTTTTCAACCGGTGCATATCTAAGCAACAATCGCTTAACCCCTGATGAACCGAAATCAATGGTGGCATCAGCTTTAGCGCCCACTCCTTCGGCCGAGATGACAGTGCCCAGGCCAAATCGCTCATGCGTAACCCGATCACCGGCCTCTAGCACGATGGTTGGGGCGTCGCCACCTAGGCGCTCATTTAGGCGCTCATTTAGGTTGAGCGCCGCTCGCGTGCTGGCCGGCGACGACCCAAACCCATTTTCGCCAATGGGCCTGCTCATGGGCTCCTCGCGCTCCCACTGCACGTCTGGGATCTCCTCTAGGAAACGCGATGCCGGGTTATAGGAGGGAGTACCCCACGCGGATCGTGAAATTGAACGAGTCACGTAAAGGCGCTCTCGTGCCCGGGTAATGCCGACATAGGCCAGCCGGCGTTCCTCTTCAAGTTCCGTTGGATCACCCAGGGACCGCGAATGCGGGAAAATACCGTCTTCCATGCCAGTTAGGAACACGACCGGGAACTCAAGTCCCTTAGCCGTATGCAAAGTCATTAACGTGACTACGCCCCCATGCTCATCACGGTCGGGTATTTCGTCGGCATCGGCCACCAGCGAGACTCGCTCCAGAAAATCCGTCAGTGTGCCTTCTGGGTGCTCGTTCGCAAACTCCTGCGCCACTGACTCAAGTTCCGCCAAGTTTTCAATCCGGGTTTCATCCTGCGGATCAGCCGAACCCTGTAATTCGAATAGGTACCCACTTTGCTCTAGCACCGCCTGCAGGACCATGGCGGCATTGGCCCCCGACTCAACGATCGTGCGTAGGTCAGACAGCATTCGCGTGAAAGCCTCGATACTGGCCAGTGATCTGGTTGCCACCCCCGGAGCCTCGGCGGCCCGATCAAGTGCTGCAGCGAACGAAATACCGGCCCGCTGGGCAAACGCATCGACCATGGCTTCGGCGCGCTCCCCAATTCCGCGCTTGGGCACATTGAGAATCCGACGTAATGAGACTTCGTCAGTTGGGTTGGCAAGTGCTCGCAGGTAGGCCACGGCATCTCGCACCTCGCGGCGCTCATAGAACCGCACCCCACCCACAACTCGGTATGGCATCCCCACCCGAATGAAAATATCTTCGACCGACCTCGACTGGGCGTTCGTGCGGTAGAACACTGCCACATCACTGGACAACAGGCCCACTTCATCGCGCAGGCGCTTGATCTCATTGGAGACGAATGCCGCTTCGTCATGTTCATCATCGGCGACATAACCGATGATCGCCGTGCCAGCGCCGGCATCAGTCCACAAATTCTTGGCCCGCCTGCTGCTGTTGCGCGAGATTACCGCGTTGGCTGCCGTGAGAATAGTCTGGGTTGATCGGTAGTTTTGCTCAAGCACGATAGTTGTGGCATTGGAATAATCCCGCTCGAACTCTTCGATATTGCGAATTGTCGCGCCACGAAATGCGTAGATCGACTGATCGGCATCACCAACAACACACAACTGCCCTGCTGGTAACTCTGGCGTACCGGGACCAACCAACTCCTTGATTAGCACATACTGTGCGTGATTGGTGTCCTGGTATTCGTCGACCAGAATATGTCGAAACCGCCGCCGATAATGCTCTGCGACATCGGGGAAGAGTTGCATGAGTGCGACGGTTGCTGAGATTAGATCATCGAAGTCAAATGCGTTGGCGCGCTGCAATCGGCGCTGGTAATCTCGATAGGCCTCGGCAAGAGTCTGCTCCATGTGATTGACCGCTTGCCGAGCGAATTGCTCGTAGTCGATGAGTTCATTCTTCAGATTCGAGACCTGGCCCAAGAAGGCACGGGGGCTAAATCGCTTTGGATCAAGATCGAGCTCGCGGATCACCATGGTCATCAAGCGCAAAGAGTCGGCCTGATCGTAAATCGTAAAGGTGCGGCTGACCCCCAAGCGACCGGCTTCAGCACGCAAAATCCGCACGCAGGCACTATGGAAGGTAGATACCCACATCGCTCGAGACGAGGCACCGACCAGCTCGGCTACTCGCTCCTTCATTTCACCGGCTGCCTTATTGGTGAAGGTGATGGCGAGGATTTCAGTTGGCTGGGCGTCGCCTGCTTCCAGCAAATGGGCGATTCGACGGGTCAGCACCCGGGTCTTGCCAGAACCAGCGCCGGCCACGATCAACAGTGGGGTAACCCGGTGCTCCACGGCTGCTCGCTGTGCGGGATTTAGATCCGCAGTGAGTTCTGCCATGGCATTAGCGCTGGGTGTCACTGCTTCATCGTAGGCATAACGCCTGACATGACTTGTTGCCGGCTCGCACTGGCTTAACCGGGCCGAGGGTTAGCGGACGTAACCGACAATCGTCGCGTTCGCGGCCGCGGCCACCGAGGAAGTCACCATGATCTGGCCATCGGCTCCAACCGGGGCTAAAACCAGCGCCGCGTATCGGGTATTGGCCACCACGGGCGCTGATCTTGTCGCCGGCGGCTGCCCGCCAGCGGCATAAACACTGACCGTGCCGTCTGCCGTGCTCTTCTTAGTTTGGACGCGCAGCAGTACCGCCTTGAGTTTCTTGACCTTTGGCAGCCCAAAGTGGTTGGCCACCTTGTAGGTCTTGATCTCACCGGCAGCGAAACTGCCAGCGAAAACCGACCTTGGTGATAAGGCGATCGCGGTACTCGGTGACGCACCGGTGCCGTAGCCCAGGACTTCGACGCGAAGGCTGACCGCCGGCTTCTTGGACGCAGCCAAGCGGACCGCACCGCCAGACACGGGCACCAGCATCACCGCTTTGTGCATAGCCGCTCGCGGGAAACGGAATTTCGCAGAGGCGGATTTGTCCGTCCTGCCAATTCGAACCGAGCCTTTGCTGGTGGCGTCCTTGCTGGTGATGAAAATTAAGGCCGATGTCGCATCGCCCGGCACCCCCGCCAGGTTCACGGTGCGCTCCTCGCCGGGCTGCAGTGCGCCATCGGTTGTCGACTCGTAGCCGATGATTGACCCAACCGGGAAGAAATCAACCGGGCCGATCGGGGTATTTGGGGCCGGCGCTGCCGGTGCATTAATAACCGGTAGTTCTGGGCTCCCGCCCGCCCCGCCCTTGCTCTTCGTGTAATAGCCGATGACGTCGACACTTAGGTCGGTCGCCCCCGAGGTGGTGGCAAAGACGATGGTGCCCTCGGATGACACCGGAAGGGTCGCGGTGCCTGTGGTGTCACCGTTCATGATCGCGTTCACCACCGTTTGACTCGCCCGTTGGCCCGGTGACCAGACGCGCACCCGGGAGGCGGAGTTCGATCCTAGAGCTGCGACATTGATCGTGACACCGGTGACACCGGTCGCCGGAACGCCGCCAACCCCGGTAACTTTCACGTAAATGCGATTGCTGTCACCGGAGTAACGGTCCTGAAGTAGCCGGCAGCGGCCTTCAGCACCGACACCGGCTCGGGTATTTAGGGCATTAAACGGAGTAATCGCGACCATTTCGCCCGCTGGGGTGCTGTCACCGGTGGTTGCGGTCGATGACTGCCCCTTACAAAATGGCACATCGATCGGTGTGCCATCCCAGAAGGAACCCGTCGCGGTCGCGCCATCCCACGTCAGGGAGATATGAATGTGGTTGCGGTGGCATACGGTGTCGTTACCTTGCTCCGGCTTGCTGAAGCAGCCCTTGAGTTCGGTCCACCCTCGCTCGATGTCATAGCCGCGCCAGATGCGGTCATTCCAGCCGATATACATCACGCCAAGGCGAACAGCATTGCCGTATGGGGTACCGAATTGGTCCGGGCCGAGCAACCAGTTCAAGAATGTCTCGGCGTTCGCGCGTTGCTGCGCATTTCGCACGCTGGTCATCCAGTCAAGGGCGCGGCCCTCCTTGTGCTCGCTCTGCCCGCCAATTTCGCAGGAGCGCGGAATCCAAACCGTTTGATCGGCGCCGTAGGTCGCCTTGATCAAATCCGCGAGTCGCTGGGTTCCGGGCTTGGCCGGCGGATCGCATTGGGCTTGACCTTCATACTGGGCAGCCACGTCATAGGTTGGCGGCAATGCCACCGGGTAACCCGGGACCGCCGCCGGCGGCAACCCCTCCCCGGGCACGGGAGCACCCGCGAGTGGGCCGGTCCAACTACTGGGCTGCCAAACACTGTCGCCCGCTTGGGCTATCGGAATACCGATGACTACCGCCACGGCCACCAGACCCGCGACGAGGCTGATCCGGGAGGATCGAGCACCTCGACCCTCGGGTCGGTCAGCGGGCAGGGCACAATGCCCTTGGCGACGGGGAAGCACCCGCCTATCGTGTCATGAGCGTGACGCAAGTGACGCTTGGGACATGGGCGATCCGCGAACAACAGGTGTGTAATTCACCGCAAAAACAGTGGAATTCCCCCTATCAGGGGTTGATGAGGGAGACGGATGCTCGACGAAGAAGCCGTGGAACGGGTACTCGTTATCACCGCCCACCCCGATGACGTGGATTTTGGGGCCGCCGGCACCGTGGCGGGCTGGGTAGAGACGGGGATCGCCGTCACCTACTGCATCGTCACCGACGGGGACGCCGGCGGCGCCGATCCGACGGTGCCACGCGGGGATATCGCCGGGATCCGGCAAGCCGAGCAGCGGGCCGCGGGTGCGGTACTCGGGGTGCGCGATATCCGATTCCTCGGCTACCGCGATGGCGAACTTACCGTCAGCCATGATCTGCGCCGGGATTTGAGCCGGGTCATTCGACAGGTACGCCCCCAGCGGGTGCTGACCCAGTCGCCAGATCGGAATTGGCAGCGCATCTACGCCTCCCACCCAGATCACCTGGCGGCCGGGGAGGCTGCGATCTTTGCCATCTACCCCGACGCACGCAACCCATTTGCCCACCCGGCGCTCCTACAGGACGAGGGTCTGGTCGATTGGGCGGTGCCCGAGGTTTGGGTGATGGGATCATCAACACCAAATCACTATGTCGATGTCACGGACAAGTTCGATCTCAAGATTGCCGCCTTGGAAGCGCACACCAGCCAAACCGCGCACATGGACGACTTGGCCGGTCGCATCACCGGCTGGCTGACAATGCAGGCGGCCGAGGCTGGGTTACCCGAAGGCCGGCTGGCCGAAGCATTCATGGTGGTCGACACCGCGTAACTTGGACAGCACCGCGTCACTGCACCGAAGTGACGCGCCGGTCACCAAAATACTGCAAGCACCACATTCAAAAGAGTGAGCGCACCGATTGCCGCCCACATCCCGGTCTGCGGCATTGGCTTCTTGCGACCAACGAACGCAAGTACGGTGATGATTAGTACGACGACGAGTTTAACAGCGATCTTGGTCATGTTGAGTTCTTCATCTACCGCACCGGATTCGGCGATGCCTACCAGCAGCACGCCGGTGACAAGTTGAGTGAGTGCACCATGCAACATGGCCGGATTGACGCCCTTATCCGATGACTTAGCCTGCACAATCACCCCGCCCAGGAGGCTGGCCAAGCCGACAAAGTGCAAAACCAAGATCAGGTTGTATAGAAAAATCATCAGCTTTACTCCCACTCAATCGTGCCCGGCGGCTTGCTCGTGACGTCTAAGGTAACGCGATTGATCTCTGGAACCTCGTTGGTGATGCGTGTCGAGATCCGGGCAATGACGTCATAGGGCAGCCGCGACCAGTCCGCGGTCATCGCATCCTCACTTGACACCGGGCGTAGTACCACCGGATGGCCATAGGTCCGACCATCGCCTTGCACCCCAACCGATCGCACATCAGCCAGCAATACCACCGGGAATTGCCACACGTCGCGGTCCAGCCCGGCCGCGGTCAACTCCTCGCGGGCAATGGCATCGGCGGCACGCAGGATGCGAAGGCGCTCAGCATCGACCGCACCCACAATGCGGATAGCCAGACCCGGGCCCGGAAACGGGTGTCGCCAGACGATCGCCGGCGGCAGCCCCAGATCTAAACCGACCTGACGCACCTCATCTTTAAACAGAGCGCGAAGTGGCTCAACCAAAGTGAACTTCATGTCATCGGGCAGGCCGCCCACATTGTGGTGGCTCTTGATATTTGCCGTGCCACTACCACCGCCGGATTCAACGACATCTGGATACAAAGTGCCCTGCACCAAGAAATCAACCGGCTCATCATCGGCTGATTCCACTATTTCGCGTGCCGCATCCTCGAAAACCCTAATGAATTCAGCGCCGATGATCTTGCGCTTGGACTCTGGGTCACTCACTCCGGCAAGGGCAGTTAGGAATCTGTCAGCCGCATCGACAACAACGAGCTTGACCCCGGTCGCGGCCACGAAGTCACGTTCGACCTGCTCGGCCTCGCCCTTGCGTAGCAGGCCGTGGTCAACAAACACACAAGTCAATTGATCACCTACGGCTCGCTGCACCAACGCAGCGGCCACCGCTGAGTCAACACCGCCGGATAGCCCGCAGATCACCAGACCGCTGCCGACCTGCTCGCGAATCGCCGCAACCTGCACGTCAATGACATTGAGCATCGTCCAGGTCGGGGCAATATTGGCTATGTCATAGAGGAAGCGGGTGAGCACTGACTGACCGTGCTCACTATGAAGGACCTCGGGATGAAACTGGACCCCCGCCATCTGTCGCTCAAGGCTTTCAAATGCCGCAACCGGGGCCCCCGCCGACACCGCACTGACCGTGAACCCGGCCGGCGCAACCGCTACTGAGTCGCCATGGGACATCCACACACTTTGGGAATCAGGCAGACCAGCGAACAGGGCACCGGGCTCGGTGACCTGAAGTATCGTGCCACCGAATTCGCGCAGCCCCGTCTTATCAACTTTGCCGCCCATCGCCTGCGCCATCGCCTGGAAGCCGTAGCAGATCCCGAAGACCGGTATCCCAAGTTCCAGGATCGATTCATCAAAATGCGGTGCACCAACTTCATAGACACTCGACGGCCCCCCGCTGAGCACGATCGCCGCTGGATTTCGGGCCGCCAACTCCGGCGCCGTGATGGTGTGCGGGACGACCTCAGAGTAGATATTTGCCTCGCGCACCCGGCGGGCGATGAGTTGCGCGTACTGCGCACCAAAATCAACGACTAGGACCGTTGGTTGCACCTGCGTCACCGCCAAAGCCTATGACCAAACAATTCGGTCCCAAGACCCGAGCCACCTGCTCGCCCGCAACGTCAACTAGCGAAGGCTCCGAGCAAGAACAGCGCCCCCAGGATTACTAGATCCACGAGCACCGCGACCACCGCGGTGCCGATGATCCAACGGTTGGCGGACCGTGATCGTTTCCGGGCACTAACCAAGTCCCCAGCCCGAAGTGCAGCGGTGGTGCGCAGGGCTTGGATGATCGCGACCAGCCCAAGGGGTAGGAAGCCCAGTGCGGCCACGGCGATGGCCCAACCTAGATGCGCGGACGGCAATTTGGCGGAGCCGGCGGCCGCTGGCTCGACTATTGGGTCAGCCGCTGGCTCGACTATTGGGTCATTAGTCATCGCCTAAACCCTATCCGGGGGTGAATTCTGCAGATATCGCGCTAAGTCTTGAGAATTTCAGTACCGTGACGTCCATCACATTACCCGCGGGAAGGAATCCTATGGCCCACATCTCCGTGACCGTTGATGGCACGTCTTATCAGGGCGAGGTGGAACCGCGCAAACTCCTCGTGCATTGGCTCCGAGAAGACATCGGCCGGGTCGGAACCGTGGTGGGTTGCGATACCTCAAACTGCGGAGCATGCACCGTGCTCCTAAATGGTCGCAGCGTTAAATCCTGCAGCGTCCTGGCAGTGCAGGCAGATGGCTGCGAGGTGACAACGATTCAGGGGCTGGCAGATGGCAACGACTGGCACCCGGTGCAAACCGCATTCAAGGAGTGCCACGGCTTGCAATGCGGGTACTGCACACCGGGCATGGTGATGGCCGCGGTGGACTTGCTATCGGAGAATCCGACACCCTCGGAGAGTGAAATCCGCGAAGGGCTAGAAGGCAATCTTTGCCGTTGCACCGGCTACCACAACATCGTCAAATCTGTCGCTTATGCCGCTGACCTCATGTCGGCCGGCCCCACGAAAGGTGCGAAATGACCGCTGCACTTGAAACCGACACCGCACTGGGTAAGCCGATCAGGCGAAAGGAGGATGCGCATCTCCTGCACGGCCAAACAAATTGGACCGACAACATCCAACTGCCCGGAACCGTGCACATGGCAATCCTGCGCAGCCCGATGGCACATGCCAAAATCACAAAACTTGATGTATCGGGCGCCCTGAAGCAGCCGGGAGTCGTGGCCGCATACGGTGCGAAAGAACTAGGTGATCTAAATGGCGGAGTGCCGTGCGTTTGGCCGGTAACCGATGACATCAAGATGCCCGCATTCCCGGCGCTGGCAATCGACAAGGTCCGGCAGGTCGGTGACTGTGTTGCCGTGGTTCTTGCCACCAGTGTCGCGGCCGCTGTCGACGCTCTCGACTCAATAGTAGTTTCCTATGATCAGCTGCCCGCTGTCACTGACATGGAAGCAGCCCTTGAAAGTGGCAGTGCACTAGTCCACGACGAGATCGAGACCAATGCCTGCTACGTCTACAAGATGCCCTGCGGTGACTATGAAGCCTCGCGGGCAAAGGCCGATGTAGTAGTGGCCAGACGATTCATCAATCAACGACTGATCCCAACCTTCATGGAACCACGCTCGGTGGTTGCCGCACCAATGGGCATGAGTGACGAAATCACCATCTGGTCATCAACCCAGATTCCGCACGTTCTACGAGTCCTGCTGGCACTCGTCACGGGGATCCCGGAGAACAATCTTCGCGTCGTGGCACCAGATGTTGGCGGTGGTTTCGGTGGCAAGCTCCAGTGCTACCGGGAGGAGATCCTCGTCACCAACCTAGCTAAGAAGCTTGGTCGGCCAGTTAAATGGACCGAGACCCGAAGCGAGAATATGGTCGCAACCCATCATGGCCGCGATCAGATTCAAGATATTGAAATCGCTGCCACCAAAGACGGCAAGATCTTGGGCCTTAAGGTCACCCTGCTCGCCAACATGGGTGCCTATTTGCAGATCATCACGCCTGGCGTACCACTTCTTGGGATGTTCATGTACCCGGCGATTTACAAAATGGATTCATACGACTTCACCTGCACGGGTGTGTTCACAAATAAGACGCCAACCGACGCCTATCGCGGGGCCGGTCGGCCCGAATCCACTTATGCGATCGAAAGAATTGTCGATGAGTTGGCTGCCGAAATCGGTATGGAACCCATGGAGTTGCGGAAGAAAAACTGGATCAAACATGAGGAGTTCCCATTTACCACCGTTGCCGGATTAACGTACGACACTGGCAACTACGAAGCTGCGACTGAAAAAGCCCTTGCGATGTTCGACTACGACGGCCTAAGGGCCGAGCAGGCACAGCGC
Source organism: uncultured Actinomycetes bacterium (assembly GCA_903960135.1). Taxonomy (GTDB): domain Bacteria; phylum Actinomycetota; class Actinomycetes; order S36-B12; family S36-B12. The sequence continues at coordinate 46,839 of CAJBZP010000041.1, forward strand.
CGGGCAGCCGGTGACCCAGTGCAACTTGGAATCGGAATATCAACATTCACCGAGATGTGCGGGCTCGCCCCCTCCCGAACCCTGGGCGCACTTAAGTACGTAGCTGGCGGCTGGGAGCACTGCACGGTACGCGCACTCCCAACCGGCAAGATCGAAGTGGTCACCGGGACATCTCCCCACGGCCAAGGCCACGAGACGGCTTGGAGCCAAATCGCCAGCAGCATCCTTGGCGTTCCAGTTGAGGATATTGAAGTGATCCACAGTGATACCGGTCGCGCGCCTTACGGCATGGACACCTACGGCTCTAGGTCACTTGCCGTCGGCGGGCAGGCGATCAAGGCCGCTAGCGAGCGTCTCGTCGAGAAGGCCCGGGTAATTGCCGCGCACCAACTCGAGTGCAGTGCATCGGACTTGGAATTCGTCAATGGCAGTTTCCAAGTGAAGGGCGACCCGAGTAAGTCACAGGCACTGGGTGCAGTTGCCTTCGAGGCCTTCACGGCACACAATCTGCCGCCGGGCGTAGAACCGACCTTGCAGGCTGAGGCCACAATCGACCCTGAGGATTTCTCGTATCCGCACGGGACCCACTTAGCTGCCTTGGAAGTCGATACCGAGACGGGGCAGGTCAAGCTGCGCAAATATGTCTGCGTAGATGATGTGGGCATGCAGGTGAACCCAATGATCGTAGAGGGCCAAGTTCATGGTGGTGTTGCCCAAGGCATCGCACAGGCGCTTTTTGAGGGCGCCGAGTACGACGACGACGGTAACCTGCTGACCGCCAGTCTCGCCGATTATCTAATACCGAGCGCTGCAGACCTACCCTCGTTCGAGACCGGCTCTACCGTCACCCCTTCGACGACGCACCCGCTAGGCACCAAGGGCGTTGGCGAAGCCGGAGCAATCGCATCAACGCCAGCGATCATCAATGGCATTGTCGACGCTCTTAGGCACCTTGGAGTAACAGACGTCGCCATGCCCGCCTCACCGCAGACCGTGTGGCGAACAATTCAAGCCGCTAAGGGAGGCGCGAAATGATTCCCGTCGAATTCGATTACGTGAAGGTGACATCCATCGAGCAGGCACTTGCTGCCTTGAAGTCAGGGGGCGAGGACTCCAAGATAATTTCCGGTGGCCAATCCCTACTGCCAGTACTTAGACTGCGAATGGCCGAGCCATCGGTCCTGGTCGACTGCGGCGGCATCGACGAAATGCTCGGTGTCCGCGACGACGGTGATTCGATAACCATCGGGGCGGCGACAACCCACCACGGCGTCATGAGCAACCCCTTGGTGCAAAAGCACGCACTCTTGCTGGCGCAGGCAACCGCCACCGTCGCAGATCCGGCTATTCGACATCGGGGCACCACCGGCGGCGCCCTAGCCCATGCCGATCCGGCCGGTGATATCCCAGCCGCGGCATTGGCACTTGATACGTCCTTCGTAATCGCTGGGCCAGGTGGTCGGCGAACTGTCGCGGCCAAGGACTTCTTCCTTGATTACTTCACCACCGCCGTTGGCCCGGATGAAATCCTGGTCAGTTTCAGTATCCCCAAGTGCGACTGGGGCAGTAACTATTCGAAGTTTAATCGAACGGCACAGGCCTGGGCCATTGTCGGAGTTGCCGCCGTTGTCAATGTCCAAGGCGGGGTTATCAAGGAGGCCCGCATCGGCCTCACCAATATGGCTCCGACCGCCGTCCGTGCAAGCACGGTGGAAGCAGCACTTGTTGGCGCCGCATCGCCGGCCGACATCACCGCAGCAGCAATGCATGCGGCCGATGGCACTCGGGCAACAAGTGACCTCCATGCCAAGGCCGATTACCGGGAGCACCTGGCCCGGGTCATCACGGCGCGGGCGGTTCGGGCCGCGTCCGGCATCTAGCCCGGCCGCCGCGCTTACCCGCTTTCGCTTTCAGATAGCGGTAATGGGTAAGCGCAGGGCAGCCGGCGCGTGATCAGGTACTACCGGGTTCTTCGGCGCGACCGGCTGTATGCGCAGATAAGGCTGGCCAAGTGCCGGTCGTAAGTCCACCTCGCCCTTGTTCGGCCACAGTGCCATGGCCCGCTCGGCTTGGGCGGTGATGGTCAGCGAAGGGTTCACGCCAAGGTTCGCCGTGATTGCCGCGCCGTCAACCACATGCAGCCCCGGGTGGCCGAAAGCGCGGTGATAGGCGTCAATCACTCCGTGATCAGCGTCCGCGCCGATTACGCAACCGCCAACAAAGTGCGCGGTCATCGCAGCGTCGAAATTCTCGAAAACACTGCTACCCGGAACACCACCGATCTTTTGCGCCACCCGCTTGATGACATCGTGGGCCACCGGCAGGTAGGTGGGTGCTGGATTAGACTCATCTTTCTTGGTAGTCAAATGCCAACGGCCAAAACGCGATCGCGTGCCTACTGTGGTCAATGAGTTATCAACCGGCTGCATCACCAGCGAGATAACCGCACGCTCGCTCCACCGGCGCACATTAAGCAGTGACACCGCATTACGCCGTTGACGCACGAGTTCACCGGTCCAGGTTTTCCACCGGGCTTTGCCCATTTGCGGGACGGTGATTACCGACTGCAACAGACCCATCGAATTAGAACCCTTGCCGTACCGCACCGGCTCCACATGGGTATTTGGATCCGGGTACCAACTAGAGGTGATAGCCACCCCCTGCGTGTAGTCGCTCGCCGAGGAGTTCGAGATGGCTCCGAGAATCGATTCGGAGTTGGTCCGAGACAGCCGGCCCAGTCGCTTTGATAGGCGCGGCAACTTGCCCGTGTCACTCATTTCATGCAGTAATTTCTGCGTGTTGTAGGTACCGGCCGCCATGATCACGTGCGCTGCGCTGAAGGATCTCGTGCGCTTACCAAGATGCAAACCAGTACGGACAGTGCTGACTTCGTAGCCGCCACCGGCTCGCTCAGCAATCTCGGTAACGGTGGTGAGCGGGTGCACGCGCGCGCCCGCCAGCTCGGCCAGCCCCAGATAATTCTTGGGCAAAGTGTTCTTGGCGCCATGTCGGCACCCCGTCATACATTCACCGCATTCGATGCAACCGGTGCGATCTGGGCCAACACCTCCGAAGAATGGATCCGGTTTCGTGACACCGTGGCCCGCCCCGAAATAAACTCCGACCGGCGTGAGCCGGAAAGTGTGACCCACCCCCATGTCATCGGCGACGGCCTTCATGACCAAGTCACTTGGAGTCATCGTCGGATTCTCAGCGACCCCGAGCATTCGAGCCGCTTGGTCATAGAACGGTGTCAACTCATCGGCCCAGTCGGTGATATCGACCCACTGCGGATCGGTGAAGTACTTCTTGCCGGGCACGTACAATGTGTTCGCATAGTTCAAACTGCCACCACCAACACCTGCGCCGGCAAGTACCACGACATCCTTCAGCACATGTATACGTTGGAGCCCCGTCAGGCCCAGCTTCGGTGCCCACAAGAACCGCGAAAGGTGCCACGAGTTCTTTGGGTAAGTGGATTCATCGAATCGGCGCCCAGCCTCGAGCACGCCTACCCGATAGCCCTTCTCGACTAATCGAAGAGCTGAGACCGAACCGCCGAAGCCGGATCCGATAATGATGACATCGAAATCCATTTCGCTACCAGGCATCCATGCTCCCCAATCCGTGGGCGTTACTTGAAGCCAAATTTCTTCATGGCCCCGACCGCTGCCACGAGCGTGCCACCCCAGCGCTCATTTGACCACCCGAACGGGGCGCCGAAGCCAAGAGCCCGTTGCGTGGCGATGGTCTGCGCCTCCGTGTATTTCAAGAATCCCTCCGCGCCATGGCGGCGCCCGAGCCCTGAGTCACCCATGCCACCCATCGGCGCCCGAACGCTCCCCCACGCCGCCGCATAGCCCTCATTGATATTTACGGTGCCGGCCTTGAGCTGTGCGGCGATCTTGTTGCCGGCGTAGGTATCGCTGGTTAGGACTGAAGCGTTCAGCCCGTACACGGTGTCATTGGCCAATGCGACCGCCTGCTCGTCGGAGTTAACCGGGTAGACCGCGACCACCGGGCCAAAAGTCTCATCCCGGCACAATTTCATGTCTTCGCTGACCCCGGCCAAGACCGTTGGCTCAAAGTAGTACGGACCGACTTCAGGGCGTGCCTTTCCACCGACTAGCACCTGCGCACCGTGCGCCACAGCATCGGCTAGGTGCGCCTGAACTCGATCCAACTGGCCCTGCGAAATAAGCGAACCCATATCCGCGCCCCAGCCAAGTTCAGGGACCATTCGCATTCCGGCGACTCGTGGCAAGAATAGATCCAAGAATGGCTGCATTACCTCCTCATGGATATACATCCGCTCAATGGATATACACAGCTGACCTGCGTTCGCAAAGCAGGCTCGCACTGCGATTTCTGCGGCGCGTTCAAGATCTGCATCCGCACGAATGATCATCGCGTTCTTGCCGCCGAGTTCAAGGGAGCAGCCGATGAGTCGCTCACCGCAGCGGCGAGCGACTTCGCGGCCAACCTGTGTCGACCCGGTGAACATCACATAATCAACGCGATCAACAACCATCGGCCCGACATCGGCACCGGCCCCGGTTACCACTCGGATGACCGACTCCGGGACCCCGGCCTCAATCATCAGATCGACCACCCAAAGGGCGGTCAGCGAGGTTTTTGAATCCGGCTTTAGCACCACCGCGTTACCTGCCAGCAATGCCGGAATCGCATCACTCGCCGCCAAGGTGAGCGGGTAGTTCCAGGGCGAGATGATCCCGACAACCCCCTTTGGGCGCCGTAACTCCTGAACCCCCACCAGGACTGGCAACGCACCACGATGGCGAACGGGCCTCATCAAGCGTGCCGCATCCCGCGCGTAATGCCGGGCGTTTATCAGGACGTCGAGGATCTCCTCCATTGCATCGCGGCGAGCCTTGCCCGTCTCGAGCTGAATTATGTCTAGGCCTTCATCTCTTCGCTCCAAGACCAGGTCATGGAACTTCAAGAAGATGCGAGCGCGCTCTTGCACCGGCCGCTGCGCCCACCACCGCCCCGCTTTGCGCGCGGTGGCCACAGCGGCAGTCACGTCAAGTTCGGTTGAGATGGGGAGTGCATAAAGGGCAGTTCCACTGAAAGGAGCGAGCACTTCAATTGACCTGGGATTCGCCCCTACCGCTGCATGCCCAAGAAGTCGCCGGACAACGGCAGGCTCCATCTCAACCCCAGCAGCGACGCTCACGCCAACCCTCTCATGCCGTAACTACCATCTCCACCCGTTGGAATTCCTTTAGATCGCTGTAGCCTGTTGTTGCCATCGCCTTACGCAGGGCGCCAGCGATATTCATCGCCCCGGCCGCGTGAGTTGATGGTCCGTTCAAAACCTCCGCGAAGGAGCCGACCTGGGTCAGCACATTGCGCTGACCTCGCGGTAGGTGCGCGTGCCAGGCTTCGGCGCCCCAGTGCGCACCGCCACCGGGGGCGTCGGCGGCTCGTGCCAGTACCGATCCGAGCATCGCCGCATCCGCGCCACATGCGAAGGCACGCACGATATCGCCACTTTGCCCCATCGAGCCGTCTGCGATCACATGTACGTAGCGACCACCCGACTCGTCGAGATAGTCCCGTCGCGCAGCAGCAACATCTGCGACCGCGCTCGCCATCGGTACCCGCACTCCCAACACATCGGAGGTGGTCATGGACGAGCCACCGCCAAAGCCAACGAGCACCCCGGCCGCACCGGTGCGCATCAGGTGCAGGGCCGCTTGGTAAGTGGCACACCCGCCCACGATCACCGGAACATCGAGCTGGTGGATGAACTCCTTCAAGTTAAGCGGCTCACCATTCCCCGAAACATGTTCGGCAGAAACGGTGGTGCCTCGGATGACGATGATGTCGGCACCGGCCGCCACCGCACGTGGCGCCAACTCTGCGGTGCGCTGTGGGCTAACCGCGACCGCTACTGTGACGCCGGCTTGCTTCATCTCCGCAACCCGCTGGCCTACCAGGTCAAGGTCAACCGGCACTGCATAAATCGCTTGCATCCGAGCGGTTACCTGGTCTTCTGGCAACTGCCTGATCTCGTCGAGCAGGCCCGACGGATCCGCATACCGCCCCCAGACACCTTCTAGATTGAGAACCGCAAGCATGCCAAGCCCGGTAAGGGTCTGCGCCGAGCTGGGGCTGACTATCGAATCCATCGGAGCCGCAATAAATGGCAGCTCGAATCGATAGGCGTCGATGGTCCAGGCCGTCGAAACCTCCTGCGGGTCACGGGTGCGCCGGCTCGGCGCAATAGCCACCTCATCGAATGAATAGGCTCGGCGGGCACGCTTGGCGCCACCGATTTGGATGTCGGTCACTTAAGTCCTATCGGCTGGTGTAGTTAGGTGCTTCGATTGTCATTTCGACATCGTGTGGGTGACTTTCCCGCAAGCCGGCGGCGGTGATCCGCACAAAGGATCCCTTAGCATGCAATTCGGGGATCGTTGCGGCACCCGAGTACCCCATGGCGGCGCGAAGGCCGCCCACTAATTGGTGAGCAACCGCACTTAGTGGGCCGCGATAGGCAACGACTCCTTCAATGCCTTCGGGCACCAATTTGTCATCGCTCAAAACATCATCCTGGAAGTAGCGATCCTTGCTGTAGGAGCGGGCCTGCCCGCGCGACTGCATTGCACCAAGTGAGCCCATGCCACGATAAGACTTGAACTGCTTACCATTGACGAACACCACATCACCTGGGGCTTCGTCGCAACCGGCCAACAACGACCCGAGCATCACGGTATCGGCACCAGCAACCAAGGCCTTTGCGATATCACCCGAATACTGCAGGCCACCGTCACCGATCACCGGCACGCCCGCTGGTCCGGCCGCCAAGGATGCCTCATAGATGGCCGACACTTGTGGGACGCCAACCCCAGCAACAACCCGGGTGGTGCAAATAGACCCGGGGCCCACCCCGACTTTGATGCCATCTGCTCCCGCGTCGATCAAGGCTTGGGCCCCGGCACGCGTAGCAACGTTGCCGCCGACAATGTCGATGGACGTTTCGCGCTTGAGGAGACGGACCATTTCGATGACCGCGCGCGAATGACCATGTGCGGTATCGACGATCAGAAAGTCAACACCCGCCTCGACTAGAGCCCGGGCGCGTTTGTCGGCGTCCTCGCCGACACCGATAGCGGCACCCACGACCAATCGTCCAGCTGAATCCTTCGTGGCCAATGGATACTTGTCGCTCTTGACGAAATCCTTAACGGTGAACAGCCCGCGCAAACGACCATCGGAGTCAATCAGCGGCAACTTCTCTACCTTGCGATTGGCAAGCAACTGCAAGGCTGCTTCCGGCTCGATCCCCACCTGGGCGGTAACTAACGGCATCTTGGTCATGACTTCACGCACTGGACGGCTCATGTCATCTTCGAAGCGCATATCGCGATTGGTGACGATGCCGACCAGGACGCCAGCATCGTCAACCACCGGCACGCCAGATATGCGGTAGCGCCCGCACAGCCGATCAACGTCAGCAAGGCAGTCACCGGGTGAGCAGACGATCGGATTGGTAACCATGCCGGCTTCGGAGCGCTTGACTAGGTCAACCTGCGTTGCTTGCTCATCGATGGGCAGGTTTCGGTGCAGTACCCCGACACCGCCACTGCGCGCCATCGCGATAGCCATTCGAGCTTCGGTGACGGTATCCATGGCGCTGGATACGAGCGGCACCCGAACGCTGATATTTCGGGTTACCCGCGAGGAGGTGTCCACCTCACTTGGCACCACATCTGACTCGGCGGGCAGGAGCAGGACATCGTCAAAAGTCAGGCCTAGGTACGCAAATTTCTCCGGTAACCCTTGAGTCGGCATACCCGAAGGCTACTCTCCTACTAACCGAGTGATTCTCGACACCGCCTCGGTGAAGTCAAAGACCCGCTCCACCCCCGATGGGATAGCCCCACCCCAGCCCGGCCCCCCGATGACCACCGCCGGTGCCGGCCGAATCTGGCGCAGGGCGGCAAGTGGCAGCGCATCCCCGGTTTCGGCCAATTGCGACCAAACGAAAACCGCGATCGGCCCCGACCGTTGAGCTGTTCTTACCAGTGCCTCGGTTGGCACCCGCTGCCCCAGTATTCGAACTTCGATGTGCCGCTCGGCCAGTGCCCCACCCAAGGCGGTGAGGGCAAGTGAGTGGAGGTCTTCTGGGGCTGAGGCCAGCAGCACCGGGCGCAGATTTACCGGCGTGCGAAGTCGCTCGATCACCGCACCAAAACATGACTCGATGACGTTGGTGAACAAGTGCTCGACCTCAATGCCTTCACCGGTGGCCGCCCAATTGGCGCCAAGCTCCACCAGCACCGGGGTCAGCAAGGACTCCCAAGTCCAGATCACGCCCCGTTTTTCAATGGACTCGGCGATGATCCCCCGGCAGGCCGCGGTGTCGGCTGAATTAGCGGCCCGGGCCAAACCGCGAATTGATGCTTTCTCGGCGCCCACCCGCGCCGGCACCCGAACTCCACTAACCGGCGGTCCACTAACCGGCGGTTCACTTGAATCTGAGGATGCCGGCACTTGGCCCGGGCCGCCGGCTGGCACCGCCCGCGCCGCCTCACCCGGAGTTACTCCGGAGTTGATCAAGCGCCGAACCTGATCCAAGCGCGCTAAATCAGCAGTCGAATACCGCCGATGGGCACCGAGTTGATGCCCGCTGGGCCCCAGGCCGTAACGGCGATCCCAGGTCCGCAGGGTGGCCGGGGCAATCCCTAACCGCCGGGCCACCGCGGCCACGGTCAATCCGGGAGTCGTGTCGGGGCTCACGCCGTCAATTTCAGCTTGTGCACCAACTTGGGCCGGATTTGCCATACCGCATTGTCCAGTTAATTAGGTCACATTGCATTCTGAAACCGCGCAAGCCCCGGAATTGGGGCAAAAAAGTTAGGTAGCACCCTAACTTGTTCACTTTTAGGGCTTGACTAACCTATGAAGCGTTTTATATAGTCGGGGCACTAGACAACTGGAGGCCCTAATGGCTGATGTTTCCCGGCTCCCGGGACCAAACAGCGACTTTTGGGATTGGCAATTGCTCGCAGCCTGTCGCGGTGAGGACCCAAGTGCCTTCTTCCATCCAGATGGCGAGCGGGGCCCGGCGCGAGCGGCGCGGGAGAAAGCCGCCAAGGCGATCTGCAATACCTGCCCGATTAAGACCAAGTGCGCCGACCATGCCCTTGAAGTACGGGAACCGTATGGAGTTTGGGGTGGGCTATCCGAGGAGGACCGCGAGGTCATCTACTCCAGGCGCACTCTCGCGTCCTAAGGTTCGACGCCACCACGGCCCTCGCGGCCGATTCTTTCCCAAAAATTTAGGGGCGCCGCGCAATCGCGCGGCGCCCCTAAATTATTTCGGACTAGTGACTGTGGCCGTGACCACCGTGGCCGTGGCCCCCGCCTTGCTCCGCCGGCTGCTCCTCGCGCTTTTCCACGACTAGGGCTTCGGTAGTCAGCAACATAGCCGCAATAGACGCCGCGTTTTGCAATGCTGACCGCGTTACTTTGACCGGGTCGATAACTCCCGCCGCCATCAAATCCACGTACTCCCCTGTTGCGGCGTTTAGGCCGTGACCAACCGGGAGATCGGCAACTTTGGAGACGACAACATAGCCCTGCTCGCCCGCATTCTCCGCGATCCAGCGCAGTGGCTCACTGGTGGACCGGCGGACAATACCGACTCCGGTGGCTTGATCACCGGTCAGGCCGAGATCGCCGTCAAGGCAGGCCGAGGCCTGCACCAGCGCGGTGCCACCCCCGGAGACGATGCCCTCTTCAATGGCTGCCCGCGTTGCCGACACTGCGTCTTCAATGCGGTGCTTCTTTTCTTTGAGTTCAACCTCAGTGTGCGCGCCGACCTTGATGACGACGACGCCGCCGCCTAGCTTGGCCAACCGCTCCTGCAACTTCTCGCGATCCCAATCCGAATCGGTGTTTTCGATCTCGTTACGAATCTGTGCCACCCGGTCCGCGACCAAGGCGTGATCCCCGCCGCCGTCAACGATGGTGGTGTTGTCCTTGGTCACCACAATGCGGCGCGCTGAACCAAGCACCTCAAGACCCACCTGATCGAGCTTGAGCCCGACCTCGGGGGATACGACGGTCGCGCCGGTCAAGGCCGCGAGATCTTGCAACATCGCCTTGCGACGATCACCAAAAGCCGGAGCCTTGACCGCGACCGAAGAGAAAGTGCCGCGGATTCGGTTGACCACCAGGGTCGAAAGGGCCTCACCATCGACGTCTTCAGCGATGATCAGCAGCGGCTTGCCGGCCTGAACGACTTTCTCCAACAGCGGCAGCAGTTCTTGCACACTGGAGACCTTGTTCTGCACCAACAGCACTCGGCCGTCTTCGATAACCGCCTCCATGCGCTCGGAGTCGGTGACGAAGTATGGGGAGATGTAGCCCTTGTCGAACTGCATACCTTCGGTGAATTCAAGCTCCATTGAGGTCGTGCTCGACTCCTCAACTGAAATCACGCCGTCCTTGCCCACCTTGTCGAAGGCATCAGCGATCAACTCGCCGATCTCGCGATCCTGCGAGGAGATGGTCGCAACATTGGCAATTTCGTCCTTGCCCGCAACCGGGCGCGAGATCGAGATCAGCTTGTCAGTCATCGCGATCACGGCCTTGTCGATGCCGCGCTTGATATCCAAGGGGGATGCGCCAGCGGCCACCATCTTCAGGCCTTCGCGAACCATCGCTTGGGCGAGTACGGTCGCGGTGGTGGTGCCGTCGCCCGCAACGTCGTTGGTCTTGGTTGCGACTTCCTTGGCTAACTGCGCGCCTAGGTTCTCATACGGATCCTCGAGTTCAATCTCACGTGCGATGGTCACACCGTCATTGGTGATCGTCGGCGCGCCCCACTTCTTGTCGATGACGACGTTGCGACCGCGTGGGCCGAGTGTTACGCGCACCGCATCGGCAAGGGCATTAACTCCACGCTCGAGACTGCGGCGGGCGTCCTCGTCGAATTCCAGGATCTTGGCCATGGGTTTCCTTCGTTGCTGGTTTGGACTAGCGAGGGTTTACAGATCAGGTTTCAAGTCAGTAGTGGTACCGGTAGTGCTCCCGCCTGACATAAGCGCCCCGGTACCCGGTACTACCGGTTACCGGGGCGGCTTACGTCAAAGACGATGCTTTGGCAGGACTACTTCTCGACGATTGCCAGCACGTCGCGGGCTGAGAGAATCAAGTACTCCTCATTGTTGTACTTGACCTCGGTGCCGCCGTACTTGCTGTAAATGACGATATCGCCGGCCTTGATGTCGAGCGGAATCCGCTTTTCACCGTCCTCGTCGAAGCGACCCGGGCCAACCGCAATTACTTTGCCCTCTTGGGGCTTTTCCTTGGCGGTATCTGGGATGACGAGGCCGGAAGCAGTGGTCTGCTCGGCTTCTAGGGTTTGGACCAAGATTCGATCCTCGAGCGGCTTGATGGAGACCGACACTGTGGCGTCCCTCCGAAGGAGTTGGGTGGCTCCCTTGCGGGAGTGGCTGATAGTTGGCAGTCCCCGGTGGGGAGTGCCAGAGCAAACATTACGGGTCCGTTAGCACTCTGTCAACTTGAGTGCCAGCGGGCCCACACCGCCCGGCACCGCGGCAGTTATCCGGTCACCTCAGCCCGGATCGCCGAGATTGCCGCGGCATCGGTGCCACAACAGCCGCCCACCCAAGTGGCGCCCAGGTCTACCCAGGTCGCTGCGGCCGCTGCCACCGAAGCGGCGGGCACCTGCTGCCATGATTCCTGTTGCGCCGACCACACCCCGCCGGCGTTGGGGTAGGCAATCACCGCTTTAGCCGTGGTCGCCGAGATCCGCCCGAGCAACTGCGGCAGGAACTGCGGTGCGGTGCAGTTGATGCCCACCAGCTGCACGCTGGCGATCCCATCGGCGATCTCGATGGCGGCCTCCATCGGCTGGCCGGCGCAGGTGTGAGCACCATCTGCTGCGGTGAACGTAATCCAGGCCGGCAGGTGCGGGAAGTCTTCGAGGATTTCAGCGATCACCTCTAGTTCGCGCACATCGGGGATGGTTTCGATCGCGAGCAGATCCGGTGATCCGCTCGCAAGGATCTCAATGCGCGGTCGATGAAAATCCCGAAGTTGCACAGCGCTGAGCCCATAGTTGCCCCGATACTCGCCGCCATCGTGGCTGATCGCACCGTAGGGGCCAACACTCGCGGCAACGATGGTCGATGGCGCACAGGCAGCTCGCGCTATCTCAATACTCCTTAGCAGGCACCGATCTGCAGCTGCCGCGGTCAATCCGGCCTCGATGAACCCTTGCCGCGAAACTTGATAGCTCGCGGTGATCAGCACATCAGCGCCGGCCTCGACAAATGCCCGATGCGCACTTTCAATCGCGTCCGGTTGCTCAAGAAGTGCCCGTCCGGTCCACAGGGAGCCCGAAATGTCGTAGCCCATCAACTCAAGTTGTGTTGATAGTCCACCATCGACAATCGTGATCCCCGGGCGGTCAGTTAAGAACATTGAGCACTACCGTTTCGATTGGCAGCACCGACGTCGTTGCGAATGAAAGGTCCGATGCGATCGCACCACGCACCAGCAAACGCGACCCAAGTGCCGCGATCATGGCGCCATTGTCGGTGCATAATCCCGGGCGCGGGATTCGAACCGAAACCCCAATGCGGGCCGCGCGCTCCAGTGCCAATGCCCGTAGCCGACTATTTGCGGCTACCCCACCGCCAATAACTAGATGCTCAATTCCGGTGTCTTGGCACGCAGCCAAGGCTTTTTGGGTGAGAACATCCACCACGGCTTCTTGGAAGCTGGCCGCCACGTCAGGTACCGACACCCCGATACCGGCCTGCTCCTGCTGCTTGACCCATCGTGCAACCGCCGTCTTAAGCCCCGAAAACGAGAAGTTCAACCTGTTCGCTGCGCCGTCATGGGCTGCCGTCAAACCGCGCGGAAACGCAATTGCCCGTTCGTCCCCACTTCGCGCCACTTCATCTATCCACGGTCCACCCGGGAAAGGCAACCCGAGTAGGCGTGCAACTTTGTCAAACGCCTCACCGGCAGCATCGTCCAAGGTGGCCCCTAGGGACTGAAAGTCACTCCCCGTCAATTGAACTAAGGACGAATGTCCACCCGATACCAGCAGCCCGATGACCGAATCGGGCAGTGGACCGTGCTCGAGTTCATCAACGACAATATGGCCGGCCAGGTGATTTACCGCGAAAACCGGAATGCCAAGGGCAAGTGCCAGGGCTTTAGCGCTTGCGGTTCCAACAAGGAGTGCGCCAACCAAGCCCGGGCCACCGGTCACCGCAATAGCGTCAATATCACTTAGTTTGACGTTCGCGACCGCGCAGGCCCGCTCGATGGTCGGCACCATGGCCTCAAGGTGCGCTCGACTGGCAATCTCCGGCACCACTCCCCCGAACCGCGCATGTTCATCAATACTCGAGGCCACCTCATCAGCCAATAAGGTGGCGCCACGCACGATCCCGACGCCGGTTTCATCGCAAGAGGTCTCGATCCCCAGAACCAGTGGCTCGCTGATCATCACTTGCCGCCGCCCGAAGTGGTTGTTCGCGCAAGTGGCCGTAGTCGCATGATGAGAGCGTCAACATCAGGGGCGTAGTAATTGGGGCGCGAACTAATTTTCTCGAACCCAAATTGTTGATACATGGCGATCGCCGCAACATTGTCAGAGCGAACTTCAAGGATCAACTGCGCAGCCTGCGCCTGCGTCGCATGCTCGATCAAGGTCGTGAGCAGTAAGGCGCCGACGCCTTGGCCCTGATGGTCCTTGGCAACCCCGATTGTCTGCACATCGGCTTCGGGGCTGAGCACGAAACTGCCCGCGTAGCCGACGATGTCATCGTCTAATGTGGCAATGAAGTAGTGCCGGGTTGGCTCTGCTAACTCTGACCAAAATTGCTCAATACTCCATGGATCGGTGGCAAATACTGATATCTCAATCGCGTGCACGGACGGGATATCCCACCAACGCATAGGCCGCACCTCAACTGCTGTCATGCCTTAACACCTGCCACCGCATCCGGCCTGCGCACATAGAGCGGGTACGGCGACAACAACTGTTGGAGCCCGAGTTGCTTAGCGGTTGCGCCGTCATCGGTCCCATGGATGGCTAAATCGGTGATGCGTTGGGCGAGCGGCACGTCGGCAAGAAGCAGTGGCATTGCGAGCTGGGCCAAGGCCGTGGCATCTGGATACTGCGGGTCGGCGCCCACCCCTACCCACGGCAAGGTGAGCAGCTGCGGGTCGAGCTCACCGGGGCGGTTCACAAACGGGCCCGCCAGTCGGTGCTCGCCATAGCGGGCCCAATAAACCTCGTTTCGACGCGCATCAATCGCTGCGATGAACTCCCCGGTCACTCCCGCGGCGCGAGCTGCATATGCGACGGCATCGAGTGAGCAAATACCAACCACCGGGACCTGCCAAGCAAGTGCGAGGCTCTGCGCGGTGGCAACTCCCACTCGAAGCCCGGTGTAAGGGCCAGGCCCAACCCCGCACACGACAGCGTCAACGGTGCGCCCGGCCACCACCGAAGCAATCATCGGGGCGAGGAGTTCGGCGTGGCGGCGCGCATCAACATGACGCGCAAATTTCAAGATGACATCACCATCTACCAAGGCCACCGAAGTGGCCGCCGACGCAGTATCCAAGGCCAAAAGGATCATGGCCCGACAATCAATTCGAGGTCACGTGCTGTCCAGCGGTCACCCACCGCTCTGATGTCGACCCTGCGGGTCTCATCGCTGCCATCATCTGCTCGAACTATCTGGACGGTCAGGTAATCGCTACTCAACTGCTCGGCCTTGCCTTCACCCCACTCGACAACCATCACGCTTTCGGCAAAATCAGCGTCCAAGCCAAGGTCGTCAAATTCGAGAACCGAGCCAAGGCGGTAAGCGTCCACGTGCACCAGCTGTGGAAGCCCAATATCTGTGACGTGGACCCGAGCAATAACAAATGTCGGGCTAGTTATCTGCTCGGTCACGCCCAAGGCCCGGCCGAGCCCCTGAACCAGTGTCGTTTTGCCCGAGCCAAGATCACCGGCTAAGACAATTAGATCCCCGGGCCGACACCGGTGCCCAATCCGCTCACCCAGAGCCTGCATCGATTCCGCGGTCTGGACTTCAAGCCCTGTCATGCAACGCCGCTACCGGATGCGCCATCAATGTCGCGCTTCACGCGCACTAGCAACGTTTGAAGCAAGGCATCAACTTGCTCGTGATGCTCAATGTTTACCATATGCCCGCCATCTTTAATAACGGCGAATTCCGCTCCTGGGATGCGGCCGACAATCTCCTCGCTATGGGATCTTGGAGTCAGGCGATCCGAGTCACCGACGATCACAAGCACCTCTGCATGCTGGAGTATCGGCAGGGCATCGCGCTTGTCATGATCTAGGAGTGCGGGTAGAAATTCGGCAAGTACATCTATTGGGGTGGCCGTTATCATGTTTGATACCAGTTGACCTGCTTGCTCAGATGCCACCGACCCAAATGAATAAAGGCGAGTCAGCAGCATTCCTAAGTCGCTACTCGTGCGGCGTCCGCGCTCAACGATATTGCGTCGCCGCGCCAGTGCGGCCGCGGCCGGTGAAGCAATGCGATGGAAAATATGCCCAAGTGGTGCTGGTAGTCCCAGCGTAACTTCGGTCAAGCCGCCAGCAGAACTGGCAATCAAGGCGACACCATAGACGCGTTCGCGGATGACCTCAGGCTGCTGCTCGGCAAATGCCATGATGCTCATGCCGCCCATCGAGTGCCCGACGAGCATCAGCGGCCCGGTCGGTGCAAACGCCGCTATTAGATCCCCGAGGTCCTCGCCTAATTGCTCAACATGGTGTGAATCAAAATCGGCACGGCCGGAACGGCCGTGGCTGCGCTGGTCATAAAACACCAAACGCGCTTGGCCTTGCAGAGCCTTGCGCTGGAAATACCATGAGTCCAAACTCAAGGCGTATCCATGGCAGAAAATTATCGTGAGCGGTGATTCATCTTCGTCAATTTCAACATGAAGCACGGTTCCATCGCTGGTTACTACTTCACTGGTTACCGGATCGAATTCGTCCATAGACCACTTGTCGTCGGGCTTTGACCCCCGGGCCAGCATGATCCGCTCCGCGGCCGCTCCGGCCGCGGCCCCAGCCGCAAGTACCCCGGCGGCCAGTAGGCCACCGCCAACCACCCGGATTGCGTTGGTCATGTCGCGAGTCATGGAAGCCCAACATAAACACGTGGTACCCGGGAACCGATTCGGGTGACGATTTCATAACCGATGGTCTCGCACGCCACCCCCAGTTCATTCGCCGTCGGAGCCTGGCCAAAGATGACGACTTCATCACCTGGCGCTGCCGGACACTGCAATGCCACCATGAACTGATCCATGGCCACCCGCCCCACGATCGGGTGCAGTTGGCCGTTTAGGTAAACCTGTGCGCGGTTACCCGCCGACCGCGGAATCCCGTCGGCATACCCGCCAAGCACGAGGGCGATCGGTGTTTCCTGCGTTGCCGTCCAGGTGCCACCGTAGGACACTGAGGCGCCGGCGTCGATCAGTTTCACCGAGGCAACCGAGGAGACCAACGTCATGGCCGGTGCCAACCCAAAATCAAGTCCGGTAACAGGTGATACCCCGTAAAGGGCGATGCCAACCCGCACGAGGTCGTAGTGGGTATTAGGTGCAGTTAATGCGGCTGGGCTATTGGCCAGATGGCGCATTGGAATATCAAGGCCGAGGGCTTCGGCGCTCTCGCACGCCTGATCAAATAGCCGGCTCTGCTCCTGCACCGTCGGATGATTTGGTAGATCCGCATTGGCCAGGTGCGACCACACCGCTGTCACCTCAACCAATGGTTTCGCCGCCAGCGCCTCGGCGACTAACTCCGACCATTTCGATATCGGACAACCATTGCGAGATAGTCCGGTATCTACTTTCAACTGCACGCGAGCTCTCGTACCTGTAATACCCGCCGCCGCAACCACCTCGTGCAGCATCTGCGAATTCGAGACTCCAAGATCAACACCGGTTGCCACGCAGCGCACAATGTCTGCGTTACCGGGCGCCCATAACCAAGCCAAGATCGGCCCGGTGTCGCCGAAATCACGGAGGGCCAGCGCCTCACTCGGCAGCGCCACCCCGAGCCAGTTAACACCGCGAGCGCGCAAAACCTGAGCAACCCGATGCATGCCGTGGCCGTAGGCATCGGCCTTGACTACGCCCATCACCTCGACGCCGGGTGCCACGGCGCGCACCAAGTCCAAATTTTGGGCGATGGCGCCGAGATCGACGATCGCGGTGGTCATGGGTCCATTGTCCCTTACGGACTAACGCCCACTGTTAGCCCCCTGTCGGATCGTTGACAACCGGTAATAGGCCTTGTTCACCCAGAATTAAATTTCCGGTGCCGGTATTTCCCATCTAAATTCATGAATTGCGGATTAACTTCGCACAACCAATCCGAGAGGAAACACCAGTGCGTATTCGTAAACCAGTGATCGCAGGTATCGCGGGCGTAGCGGCCCTTTGCGTGTCCATTCCAGCAAATGCCGAGTCGCAGTTCATCTACATGGAGCCGGTGGCAAGTGGCGTAACCCTTAAACCCCTAGCAACCGCTGGCGACAGTTTCGGTGGAGTAATTTGGCCCGGCACGCCAGACGGCATGGGTGTGCTCAAGGGCAAGGACGGAAACCTGACGATTTTCGTCAATCACGAGTTCTCGGCGACGAATGCGGTTGCCGCAGGTCTAGCCCACGCCAACGGAAATGCCACGGCATCGACCGTTTACGCGCTTAACTATGACCCGAAACTGGGGTCAGTCACAGCGGCCCGCGACGTATTGAATTCGGTGACCTGGTACAACTACGCAACCGGCCAGAGCAGCTCAACCCCCGTCGCGCCCTCTGGCGCTGCAGCAAAAGATGAATACAACACCCCCAACCACACCAAAGCACTGAACCGATTCTGCTCTTCCAGCATGACCCAGCCAGGTGAGCTCGCCTACACGGTCACGGATAAAGCCGGTAACGAAAAAGTCACCGGGTACACCGGTCCGGCCTATTTCACCGGCGAAGAAGGAAGCGATGAATCACGGGCGTTCGTTATGGACAACTCCGGAAACCTCATTCAGTTGCCGCGGCTCGGACTCGCAGCGTGGGAGAACTTCTTGGTGGCGCCCACTACCAGCACGACAACAGTAGTAATGGGTAACGAGGACGGATCAGCGACCGACAGCCAACTGTGGATGTACACCGGCACCAAGTCAAATGAGGGCCACTGGACTGATAAAGCGGGCCTAACAAATGGCGCGCTTTATGTCATGGCGGTGGACGGAATTGCATCCGACAACCTATTTCGAACGACGGTTGGCAAGGGAGTTGCGAAGAACGTCAACTTCAAGCCAATCGATTACACCCTAAATGGCAAGGCGCAAAATGTCGCTGCGAAGGCGGCCGGCACGGTCATGGCGCGAGTCGAGGACGGGTCATTTGATCCCAACAACCCGAATGACTACTACTTCGTCACCACTGAGTCGAATAAGGATCCCAAGGCAACCGCACCTAATCCGGCTACCCCAACGGTAACGCGCGATGGTGGGGCACTTTGGCGCCTGCGCTTCAATGACGTCAACACCCCACTTGCCGGGGCTACCTTGACCATGCTCCTTGATGGCAGTGAGTCACCATACCTGAGCAAGCCTGACAACATCACTACCGATGGAAAAGGCAATGTGCTGATTCAGGAGGATCCGGGCGGTAACGATCTCGTTGCCCGGATCGTGGCCTACCGCATCTCCGATGGCAAGGTCGCAACCGTGGCCAAGTTCGTTGATAAGTACTTCAAAGTGGGTGGCACCAACTTCATAACCAAAGATGAGGAGTCCAGCGGCATCGTTGATGTCACAGACATGTTGAAGACAAGCGCTACCGACAAGTCCAGTTATTACCTACTGGATGCGCAGGTGCATGCAACTCCGGCCGCATCTCGCCCAGACCTTGCGGGTAACGCAGCAGCCCTCGCCGACCTGAAGAACGTCATCGAGGGTGGGCAGCTGATCTTGATGACGATCAGTGACTGGGCCGCCGTATACAGCTAGGGATTGATCAAATACTTGCGGGTGTGGGCCATTGGCTCACACCCGCAAGTATTTATCCCACATCGGGAAACCTCTGCTCTAACGGCGAGTTGGGCTCTAACGGCGAGTTGGGCTCTAACGGCGAGTTGGGCGCTAGCGACGCACCTGCGCCACCGCGCCGGATAAGTGGTCAAGGACATCCACGGCGGTAACCGGGCGGCCGGTGGCGGCGGCCAACTGACCGGCTTGCCCGTGCAGCCACACGGCCGCGGCAACGGCCGCGGCCGCATCATCTAGGTTATCGATTTCGCCCCGGGCACTTGCTCCCGCAAGTAGTGCCGCGGCCAATCCGGTCAGCACATCGCCACTGCCGGCGGTGCTGAGTTCGGCGCCGCCCATGGTGTCAACGAGCACTAAGCCACTAGGTGCCGCAATCAAGGTGCCCGGCCCCTTGAGAACCACCACCAGCCCAAGACGTACCGCGAGCGATTTCGCCAACTCAAGGCGGCAAAGGTCCGCCGGCAGCGACAAGGCGGCAGCCAGCGCAGCCGCCTCACCGGTATGCGGAGTGATAACACTTATCCCGCTGCGCCCAGCTAATTGTTTGCGCAGGGGCACTGAGTTCGCCACCGCCATGAGTGCGCCAGCATCAAGTACGACCGGGACTTCGGTACGAAGTAGCGCATCAATGGCCACCCGCTCCTCGGGGACAAACCCGGGGCCACAGGCCCAGGCCGTAACCCGCGCCGAAGCGCTGGGGTCAGCCCCGCTGGCAACTACATCCGGGTAGGCGGCGACCACCAGTTGGGCTACCTGGTCGCCTTGGTCCAGGTAGCGCACCATGCCCACCCCGCCTAGGCGCGCTGCTCCCACACACAAAAGCGCAGCACCCGGGTATTGCCGGCTCCCAGCGGCTACTCCGACAACTCCCCGACGGTATTTGAAGTCATCGATATTGGGTTCGGGAACAAATGCCACCACCTCCAAAGCCTCCAACGCGATAAGCGCCGGCTCGTCTAGGGCGTCAGTGATCCCAATGTCGACAGTGTGGATCGCACCGGCCAGCCCACTTCCCGGCGCTATCAGCAGACCGGGCTTCAGGCAACCAAATGTCACGGTGACGTCAGCTGCGATAGCGGCTCCGGCAACCGCACCGGTATCGGCATTGACCCCACTGGGTAGGTCAACCGCAACGATCAGCGCGCCGCTGGCGTTGATGAGTTCGACTACCGCGGCGGCGGCGGGACGAAGGGCCCCAGTGCCGCCGGTGCCGCCGGTGCCGCCGGTGCCGCCGGTGCCGCCGGTGCCGACGATGCCATCGATGATGATGTCGACGTCAAGGAATGGCTCTTGCTGGGTAACCATGCTGTCCGCCGCATTCCACTGCAATACCCGCCCATTCGCCCGTCGCAGGGCCGCAAGACCGGCTTCATGG
>CAJBZP010000042.1 GCA_903960135.1 uncultured Actinomycetes bacterium
ACTAACCGGGGCACTAACTTCCACACTAGGCATTTAATTGTCCTTTCCGAAGGGTTAGCGGCCCGCAGATCAGCCACCCAC
Organism: uncultured Actinomycetes bacterium; assembly: GCA_903960135.1. Lineage (GTDB taxonomy): Bacteria > Actinomycetota > Actinomycetes > S36-B12 > S36-B12. The sequence continues at coordinate 82 of CAJBZP010000042.1, forward strand.
AATGAGAACACCGCACCCGCCAAAAGGCAATAGCAAAACGCGAACCGACCGCTAATCTAAAGGCTGAGTAAGACTCTTAAGACAGTTCGGGGCCGGGCGGCTGTTTGCGGGGCCCGAGGAGTTTTTTGATACCTCATAGCCGAAGCCCTACACCTTGATCTTCCTAGGTATGAGTCTTAAAGGCCGTGACGGGAGCGATTGTGACTTGTCACACGCTTAATCCGGCTTTCCCGTGAACAGTTTGTGAATTGACGCACAAACACCCCTGTTTTGTTCGAGGACGCAACAAATGTGCGGGAGAATGACATTGATCAAGGAGCAAACCCGCTCACCGATCAAGGCCTTTTGGGAAAACCCCAAAAGGTCGGCAGGAAAGTTACTAACAAGGAGTGACCCAAAGTGAGACCGTTTGCCCAGATATTCGCAACCATGTTCGACCGCGAACCCCAAGGCCGCGAGGCAGCAAAGCGCCGCCAGATTCACCGGGAATGGGATCGGCAACGCGCCCGTGCCCTGAGCCCATCTGATCGCGATGAGATCGACGCCATTTTCGCGCGCCACCTATAAAAACTGCAGCGCCCAAGCCCGGCTGGCCAATCCCCCGGCCCGCTGGGCTCGGGGCGCCCATTACGCCCAATCGTTTTCGGCGGCCATCCGCAAGGACAAGGCGGCAATCGTAAGTGCTGGGTTTTGCGCACCCGATGAGGGGAAAAAGGCCGCATCGGCGATAAACAGGTTCGCTACTTCATGGCTGCGACCCAGCCCATCAACCACGCTGGTGTCGCGGTCGGCGCCCCCGACCGCGGTACCGCACATGTGGCTGTTCATGTCTATGGTGAAACGCTGCTCGAAAATACCGATGTAGCCCACCGCGCGCAGCAACTTGTGAGTTTTGGCTAGGAGGAGTTCGTGCCGATCGTAGTTGGTGCGCTCCCAACGGACCACGATCTGCCCGGTGTGGGTCACACTCACCTGGTTAGTCGGCACCGGCAAGTCTTCGGTCATCACCAGCAGTTCCAGGCTGTGGCGGGCTAACCTCTTCAGCACTGACAAGGGCGCACGGGTCGCGTGCGTCTTCATCATGGACCCTTGTACTTTTCCGATCAGCTGGATCGAACCACCCGGAAACCCGTCGCCCATGTCGTCATAGAAATCATTGACAGCGAATGTCTTCTGGAAGATGACATCGTTCTTTCGGCGCGGATCAATCGCGGCCAGGTGGGTGTTGTTATGCATCATGTAATTGCGGCCAACTAAGTCATTGGAGTTGCCAACCCCATTAGGCCAGCGATCATCTGAGCTGCGCAGCATCAACGCGGCGGTATTGGCCGCACCTGCTGCGAGGACGAAAGCCCCACCCGTTATCCAGACCGGTTCACCCGCGTGCTCCCCGACCAATCGAGTCACTCGTTCGGTGCCTTCGGTGTCGATTCGATCAATTCGCGTATTTGTGAGCAGGCGAACTTGGCCGCCGGCTAAAGCCGGACCAAGGGCGCAGGTTTGCGCATCTGACTTAGCGCCGATTCGGCACGGGAAGCCGTCGCAGGTACCGCACCTAATGCAGGAGCCACCCGGGGCAAGGTCAACTCCCATCGCGGTGCTCGACGGATGCACACCCTGCTTCCTGAGCCGATCGATGACCACTTGCACGTACGGCTCATGCGGAAGTGCCGGATAGGTGAACGGTTGGCTGCGCCAGGACTGGGTCGGGTCGTCATCGGTGGCGCCGTGCACCCGGTATAACGCCTCCGCCTGCGAGTAGTACGGCTCGATATCGGCGTACCGAAATGGCCACGCGCGCGAGACCCCGGCCGGGAAGACGGTCTGCTCGAAATCGCGTTCACGCAGGCGTGGCAGGCTGGCCCCGTAAACCTTGGTATTACCGCCGACCACATAGTGCACCCCGGGTCGAAACTCCCCACCATCTGCGTTCAACCAAAGGTCAGGTGGTTTATAGCGACGCCCTGCAAAAACCTCCTCCGGTGACCAGTTCGCCGGCTCGCGCGGCAGGTAGTCACCGCGTTCGACCACGAGGACACTGATGCCGCGGCGGGCCAGGCCCCAGGCCAAGGTGCCACCGCCCATGCCACTGCCGACTATCACCACATCAGCAGAGTCGGTGTGCATGCCCACATCTAACCGCGAGACACTGGCCACATGACCACGCAATTACCAATTGGTACCAAGTTTCTGGCCGGCTCATTTCTCACCAGCGGCCTAGTTCACTTGGTGCGTCCCGCCATCTTTGAGCCGTTGATGCCAAGGACCCTACCGGCGCACCGCGAGATCATCTATGCCAGTGGCGTTGCCGAGATCGTCTGCGGGGTCGGACTACTAGCCCGGCAACGCTGGGCACCTATTGCTTCAGCGACTTTGCTGGTCGCCGTTTGGGTAGGTAACTGGGAGTACGCCCTCAGCGTGCAGCGCTCAGAGCGCACCAGCACGGCACACAAGGTCGGCGCGTGGCTTCGAGTACCAATGCAGGTACCGATGATTCGGGCGGCCTTAAAATCAAGGCCCGAAGCCCTCTAATTCACTTCCGGCTAATTGACGCTAGGTACTCGGCAATACCGGCGCGGATCATCGGGTCGTGCCACGTCGCGCGGATTTCGGTATCGAACTCCGGCCCCGCGTCCTGCATTCGCTGCAGCGCCTCGAACTTCAAGGTCCGCTTGGTTAGCGCATAGGTGGCGGCCGGTACGGCAGCAAGTGCGCTGGCGCGCTCGATCGCCGCAGCCAGGAGTTTCTCCGGTTCGACTACCGCGTCCAAAAAACCAATTTCATACGCGCGCTGTGCGTCGATTAGATCACCGGTGAGCACCAAGGACTGGGTGTGGTGGCCAAGACTGTGCCGGGCGATTTCGCGAAGGATTGACGGAATCGGCACTCCAACCTTGAGTTCGGTCATGCCGGTGAGCCCCGCCGACATCAACCGAAGGTCGCAGGCCGCCGCGAGTATGAAACCGCCCGCGATCGCATGCCCGTCAATTGCCGCAACCACCGGACGAGGATGCAGGAAGACTTCCAAAACCGCGCCGGACAACATGTCTAGGAACTCAGTGGTGTACTCGAGGCCACCTTCCAGGAGCCGCTTTAGGTTCACCCCAGCCGAGAATGCTCGGCCGTTACCGGTGAGCACGATTGCATCAGTCGGTGGTACCGCGCGAACACTCTCAGCGATGGCCGTCATGAACTCAAGGTCTATGACATTTACTTTGGCGTAGTCCATGCGTAGCACGCTCACATTGCCATGGCGCTCGGCGGTGATCATCGATTCCCTTTCGTCAAAGTCAGCAAATCATGAACTAAGTGACAAGGTAGCGGCCGCGAAAAGCGCTAGCGCCACGCCCGCTAACTGGATCTTATTGAGTCGCTCCTTGATGATGAGCCAGGCCAAGATCACGGTGGCCACCGGGTAGAGCGAACCAATCACGGCAACAACCGATAGTTGGCCGCGCTGCGCGGCCAACTGGAAAACCCCATTGGCGAGCGCATCCAAAATCCCCGAGGCAATCACAAGTACCCATGGAAACCCACGGCGCACGAACGGTCGGGCGAAAACTACTAGTACCGTCAGCAAGATCAGCGTGGATACCCAGCGCCCGAGCGCGGCGGCCCACACCCCGGAGTCAGCCGGCGCCGAGCCGATCGCGGTGAGATAAAGGCCGATGGCCACCCCGCTTGCAGCCGCCAGCCCGATGGTCGATATCTGCACTCTGGCTTGCTCGCCGGTCTCCCGGCTCACCAGCACCACGGCGACCCCGGCACAAAGGATTCCGAAAATGGCCAGGGCCGAGAGCGACTCCCCGCGCAGCAGCCCCACGAAGACCGGTACCGCACCAGCGAGCACGGCGGTGATCGGTGAAACGATGCCCATCGGCCCGTGCACCAAGGCGAGGTAGAGCAAGCCGATACCCAATGCGCCGATGAAGCCGGCCAAGGTGCCCCAGATAAGTACCCCCGTCGATATCTCGCCGGGGATCAAGAACAGCGCAAAGCAGGTGACTACCAAGGCACCAGCCGGGTATGACACCGCCAACACATGGACCGGGCCGGCTCTGCGGGCCGCCAACCCGCCCATAAAATCCGCCACACCCCAAGTAAGGCTTGAAGCCAATGCGAGCAAGGCGCCCATGCTCGTTGGCCTCCCTTACCCGATGCTCACCATTAACCCGCGTACATCCTATTCGGGTGGCGATTCAATTGGTTTTCGTGCGCCGGGTCAGTGCCGTTATCGCGGCGTCGATGGCCATGAGCACCAGCGCCAAAATAACTGCAACCACAGCAATCACCGCGATAAACACCAGCACGCTCGCCAGGCCCTTAGTCGCTACATCCAAGAACGGATACGGATAAGCGCCGATCACCGCCCCGCGGATCAGCGCGAAAAACGCCCAAGCAACCGGGATGATCAGCGACAGGGCGATCACTTTCCAGCTAATCCAACCTCGGGGACCGACAATGAGCCAGACCAGAACCGTGACGATCGGCGTTGTCACATGCTGGAGGCCATTGGAGAAGAAGTCCAAACCCTCATGCGCAACCCCCTGACCCAGCAGGAGGTTGTAGAGAATCCCGGTAATAATGATCATGAGTAATGAGTCGAGCCGAAGTACCCGCAGCAATTTGCTGTCGCGCCCGGGACGAATGAACAGCAAGGTCAGCACTATTGCCACGACGAGATTGCTCAAAATCGTGAAGTAGGTGAACCAGTCGAATACCCGGCCCACCAAACCGTCGAGGCCGACCGGGTTATTGCCGAGCTGGGTTAGATCCGTGGTATTCGGCGGGTAGTAGCCGCTGGCATGTAGCGAGAAAGACAGCAGCACCCCGCACCAGGCCACCAGAGCGTTAAATCCGAATAGGGTCTTCGCCAACTTGGTCGGCCGGTGGCTCGATTCACTCACAGCACGGCAATCTAGACCCCCGGCCGAGGATCTGCGGCCAAATCGCCCAAGGTGTGCAAAAGTTCGCTATGGAAAATCCTGGAATAACGGAAACTGGCTCGAACACCTGCATCCAACTGGCCCGCCGACCCGCAGGTTTACCGGTGGCAGCGGATTGGCGCATCGAAGCCGCTTCGATCGCGGTACCCGGCCCCGGCCAGTTCTTGGTCCGCATCACGATGATCTCCTTGGACCCGGCGATGCGTGGCTGGCTCGATGACCGCCCCTCCTACCTACCCCCGGTGGCAATCGGTGAGGTCATGCGCGCCGGGGCCGTCGGCGAAGTAATCACCTCGTACCACCCTAAGTTCAAAATCGGTGACCTCGTGCAGGGGAACTTTGGCGTTCAGGAGTACGCGGTTTCGGACGGCACCGCGGTAACCCGGATTGATCCGAAACTCGGTACCCCATCGATGTACCTAGGAGTGCTGGGCATGACCGGCATGACCGCGTACTTCGGCTTCTTTGACCATGGGCGCCCACGCGCCGGCGATACGGTCGTGGTTTCCGCGGCGGCCGGTGCCGTCGGCTCAATCGTCGGACAACTCGCCAAGATCAACGGCTGCCGCGCCATCGGCTTGGCCGGTGGGCCAACGAAGTGTGGTCTGGTCGTTAATGATCTTGGCTTCGATGCCTCGATCGATTACAAGGAAGCAAATCTCCGCGAAAGTTTCCAGCAGCACTGCCCCGCCGGCATTGATGTGTACTTCGACAATGTCGGCGGTGCGATTCTAAATACTGCACTCGGCCAGTTGGCAATGCATGCGCGAATCGTCATTTGCGGTGCCATCTCGCAATACAATGCCGAATCCGTTACCCCAGGGCCGTCAAACTATCTAGCCTTGCTAGTGCGCCGGGCGACGATGCAGGGTTTCTTGGTCTTTGATCACGCCAGTGAATACGCGATTGCCCGCAAGCGCTTGGCCCATTGGGTCAAGGAGGGAAAGATCATCGCCCCGGAGACCATCGTGCCGGGCAAGATCACCGACTTCCACGAGGTGTTCCTAAGGCTGTTCGCCGGCGATAACACCGGGAAGTTGATCCTCGAGTTGAACCCCTGATACTGGCCGTACCAGGCAGCTGCCGTGGCAATGCCGGAATTGGGCAACTGGCGAATGTCCAACGACGACAACCGGGACAGACCCGGTCGGGGGCTCCCGACTGGACTTAGGCTTCGCCTTCAGCCCTCAGGTCAGGAACGAAGGCTTTACGAGGTTCGCGGCCTGTCAGCGTTTTATTCTTGCCTTTTGGTGTTGCTGATGTTCTCATTGGGGGGGCGGCGACCACGCCACCTACGAAGGGAAGGGAATAGACGTTATGTCGAAGAGTGAAGTTAGTGCCCCGGTTAGTTCCGCGGCCAGTGATCGGTTGATTCTTGGTGTTGGCTGGGTTCGCCCTGAGTTTGCCGGTATCGGCGGCACCCTGCGCCCTGCTTCGGGTCCAGGCAACTACGACCCCAATTACTTTACGTGCTTTGAGAGTAGTGAAGCGTAGCGCTGTTCCGATCACCTTTGGCAGGATCGACGCGAATCATGTGTTGCGCTGGCTATGCTCGGCAATCAAGTCGGTGAAGCGCTGGGGGTCGTGCATATGTGGTTCATGTGTTGCACCGGGGAAGATAACTAACTGACTTCCCGGCAGCAGCGCATGGGCATTTATTCCATGCGTCATCGGAATCATCGGGTCGGCGTCGCCCCAGATAATAAGGACACTGCTGCCATCAATTAGGTGGAGTTTCTCCAGGGCTGATACCCGTTGGCCCTTGACGTTTACGACACTGCGCAAGGTGGAAAGGAATGCGGTTCGACGATCTTCGTCGGCCAGCCAACTTGCTGTCTCGAGGGCACCAGGGCTCAGAGCATGCGGGGCTACGCCGACCCGCTTTAGCGTTCGCCCCAGCCAAGTTGCCGCAGCCAAGGTCCGGTCGTTAATGGCCCAACGAATAGCCAACTCCGAGCCAGGAAGCGCCGCGGCGCGAAGGCCGGTGAAGGCTTCTACCCCCAACCCACCACTTGAGACAAGGGCAATGCTCTGCACGCGCTCAGGGAACTGATAAGCAAATTGCAGCGATACCCCGCCGCCTAATGAGTGCCCGACCAGATGCACGCGCGCGATACCAAGATGATCCAGCAGATCGCGCAAGGAACTGGCCAGAGCGCCCAAGCTGTAGTCGCCCGGTTGCTTAGAGGATTGACCGTGGCCGGGTAGATCCACCGTTAGGACACCGGCCCCGGTGGCAGCCAGTCGCTCCGGGATATCCCCCCAAGTGATCGAACTGGACCCGATCCCGTGAATCAGCAGGATTGGGCTACCCGTGCCGGTAATTTCGCGATATGCCAGTTCGCGGCCGTGCTGGGCGAGTACCGCGCCCGCTTTTATCTCAAGCATGTCAACCGTCTCCCATTAATTTGCCCGGCCCAGCCAGCGTTACCAGTCAGTAACTTACTTTACCGTAACTTACTATACCGTAGGTTCAGGCCAATACGGTAACGCCACCGGGTGGCAGCAGCATGCAAGAATCACCAGATGACGGGTTGGTATGCCACCACCATCATCGGCATTTCCCTCGGTCTTGTCATCTGGAGCGCCGCCCTGCTGGTTACCCGCCGGGCCCCAGATCTGGTCCTCGCCCTCGGTGGGGTAGTCCTTGAGTTGCTGCTAATTGGGTTCCTCATTGGCGGCATCGCCCAAATGGCAGGTAGCGAACAAGATTTCGCCCGCGCCGAGTTCATCGGCTACCTCTTGACCGGCACCGTGATCTTGCCGGCGGCGTTCATCTGGGCCCGTGGCGACAAAAGCCGGGCCGGCCTGGGCGTGATCGCGGTTGCATTCTTGGTGCTACCCGTTATTGTCCTTCGAGTGCAACAGGTTTGGGCCGGATCCGGTGTCTGAGGAGGCGCAGCGGCCCCAGCTCCCGTCCACTGGCCGCGGCTTCGGCCGAGTCCTTGTCGCCATTTACGCGATTTTCGCCCTCGCCGCCACCGCCCGGTCGGTATTTCAAATCACGACGAAATTTAGTGAGGCGCCACTTGCCTACCTGCTCTCGGCGCTGGCCGCCAGCATCTACGTGGTCGCAACCATCGCCTTGGCCCGCGGCGATCGAACTTCCCGGCGGGTGGCAACCGGAGCCATCCTCATTGAACTGGTAGGCGTTTTGACAATCGGGACCGCCAGCCTGGTCTGGCCC
>CAJBZP010000043.1 GCA_903960135.1 uncultured Actinomycetes bacterium
GCATAACAGGTCGATCGCCCACGCCTTGACAGCGGTTAGCGCGGCCGTCGTCGGCGTGATACTCAACCTGGGAATCTGGTTCGCCATGCAAACCGCATTTGGCACCGTTAACCAATTCACTTTCGGTCCACTTCGCCTGTCCATCCCAGAGATTGGCAGCATAAATCTGGCTGCCCTGGCCATTTCACTTATCGCGGGGGTATTAGTTTTTCGATTTAAGGTTGGCACGATCAAGGTGCTAGCCGTATGCGCGGCCCTGGGTGCCCTGACTTCAATTACCGGCTGGATCTAACTGCACCTGCTTCGCCTTACGGTTAGCGGCAATAATCGCGGCGAAGCACGGCCTTAGGACTCTAGGTGGGCACCTAAAAAATGGGGGTTATTAGCTTTCAGGCGTGCGGTTTTCCTCCAGCCGCTCGACAACCTCGCTGGAAGACATTACGTCGCCGAACTGCTGAATGAAGGTCTCGAGGGCTGATTGATGCTCTTCGTCGGACAGCGCTGCGCAGCAGTCCTCAACGAGCACGACATTGAAGTCCATCATCATGGCATCACGAGCAGTAGATTCACAGCAGACATTCGTCTTTGTGCCGCCGATCAGGAGCGTGTCAATGCCCAGATTCCGTAATACTCGTTCTAGAGAGGATGAGCCCGGAATTAGTGCGCTATAGCGATTCTTAAAGATGGTGATGTCTGATGGATCTACCTCAAGACCACCCCACACCTCCTGCCTATCTGGATTCAGGCTCTCGATCGTGCGCTTCCGGACCTCATCGGCCACCACATGGTTGAAAAAACCTTCCCAGTCGCTCACGCCTGCGCGATGAGTATTCGCGTGAAGAACCCAGATAATCGGCACCCCCCTAGCGCGCAAATTGCGATTTAACTCGTTAATCGGTGCCACGACACCTCGGGAATTCGGCACCTCCGCAGGTGCGCCCGGCTCGCAGAATGTGCGCTGCATGTCTATTACGACAAATGCTGTCCGACTCGGATCCAGGGAGTCATACCAATGTACTTTGCCTCGACGGGCCAAGACCCGCTCAATTATGTGGTCTCGCACGTGGACTTTATGCATTCTTGAAGCCATTGTCCGGCAGTAGCCTAGCCTCTACAACATCGTCAAACGCGCGTGCAAGTTGGCCCTGGTAGTCCGTCGGCTCTGGAACGCCGAAGACGCACCTCGGGCTCACGAAGGGCTTGGCTACATCGGTATGGGCAAGGTTCTTCATCCGGTCCTCAGCGAGTCCACCCTGGCTTTCGTATCCGCCACTGGTGATGAGGCTGGTGTCCTCGAAACCCTCAGTCGCGATCCGCCCGACCTTCGCTCCGTCGCGCGTGAAGATGGCATTGTCGACGACGGTCGAGCCATGCACGAAGAGCGAGGTCCGGCTCAAAAGCTCCTCGAGTGACAAGCACGTCGAACCGGCCGAGGAGCCAACCGAGTGCAGCACGTCGTCGGGAAAGTTCGGACGCGTTGATAACGCTTTGCCCAGGTGAATCGGTTCGCCTGTCGTGAACACCACCGTGTCAGTGCATGTGCCGCCGACGCCAGTGGCAACGAGGTAATTAAACGTGGTGTCGCCCATCGAAGACTCCCATTCTTGACCAATTCGCACCTGCCACGATGTCTAGGCGAATGAGCGCAGTAAAAATCGCAGCGGGGGCCCGAGCATCTATCATGCCCGGGCCCCACCTTTCACTGACGAATCAGCACGCGATTAGCCAATCTCGGAAATGCGCGAATCCCAACTCTTGAAGTTGCTTACCGTTGCGGAGTCGAAGAACTCCGCAGGCGTCTGGATCGTCTTCGAGTATTCCTCTGCCGGTGCACCCGTTAGTGCGGCGCAGGTCAGGTCGGCGAGCGAGACTCCGCTGCTCACGGGGTTGAAGTCCCACGAACCATCGATCTCGCCAGCCGTGATCGACTCGACCGCCTCGGGCTGCATCTGCAGGCCGATGACTTTGACCTTGCCGTTTAACCCGGCAGCCTTAACCGCTTGGTACGCGCCAAGGGCAGTCGGGTCGTTGTAGTTCACAATGGCATCGACATCCGGGAACCGGACGAGTGCCTCGTCGACAGCCTGGCGGCCACCCTCTGAGTCATCGGTCTTGTTGTCCACGCGGCCGAGGAAGGTGAACTCCGGTGCTGCCGTGAGTTCCTCGGCGAACATGTTCGCGTGGGCCTCGAGCGCTGCGACCGGGAATCCGAGCCCGACGTAAAGGACGTTGCCACCCTCAGGAAGCACCGTCTTCAGCCACTCAACTCGCTGCTTCGCGAGTGCTCGCTGCGGGAAGGCATCCTGCACCTGTCCCAGTGACGGCGGCGGCGGCGCTGCGACAGAGTCATCGACGCTGTAGTTCATCGTGATGACCTTGATCCCGGCTTCCGATGCCTTGTCGAGCGCAGGCTTGAGACCATTGGAGTCAAGTGGGTAGATGATCATGGCCTTGACGCCCTTAGTGATCATCGCCTCCACGTCTGAAATCTGCTTGTTCCCGTCGAGCTGTGCGTCGACCGGGTAGAAATCGGCACCGCATTTCTTCTTAAGTTCAGCCTCGGCTGCCAGACCGATCGCCTTGAGGTAAGTGTTCGCCTCGATGGGATAGCTGAACCCGACGAGGCCGGCCTCGACTGCTGCCGCAGACGCCTCAGGGGCCGCAGACTCCGCCGCTGGCGCGGCTGCGGCTGAGCTTGCAGTCTCTGAGGATCCAGAACTGCACGCGCTTAGAACGAGTGCGGATACTGCAAGGGCCCCAAGAAGGGCCTGCTGACGCTGTGCTCTCATCTCTTACCTTTCCTTTATTTTTTTTGCTCGACGGGAGGGCTCCAGTCGAAAGCGATCGAACAGAAGGGCCGCGATGAGCAACACTCCCGTCGCTATCGGTTGCCAGTACGAACTAACCCCGATGATTGTGAGCGCGTTCGAGACACAGGTGAGGAAAAAGATGCCGATGACCGTTCCAGCAATGGTCCCGACGCCTCCGCTTAGCCGGGTCCCACCTAGGAGTACGCCGGCAACGACCGCGAGTTCCAAGCCGGCTCCTGCGGTCGGTGCCGCCGACTCCATGCGGCCAATGGACATGATGCCGCCGAGGGTCGCACATGCAGCAGAGACGAAGTACACAGTCATCTTCACTGAGCGGGTGTTGATGCCGGCCAATTGAGCAGCTACCTCATTACCACCAACTGCGTAGACATCCCGGCCGAAATACGTGGACCGCAGGACGTATGACGCGATGAGGCCAATCACGATCATTACGAGCAAGGGTCCGGGGACCGGGCCAACATTGCCATCGCCGAGTGCTGTGACGATCACGCCTGGATCGACCGTCTGAGTTTTACCGTTCGTCACAAGGTAGGCGACACCGCGAAAGACCCCAAGGGTTGCCAAGGTGACGACGAAACTATTCAAACCTATCCTACCGATGAGGGAGCCGTTGATCCCGCCGACGATGGCCGTAACTGCCACGAGAGTGACGAGCACTGCCAGCGAAATTGGGATGAATCCAGCGAGGATCGACAGGAACACCCCACTAAATGCCAAGACGCTGCCAACGCTGAGGTCGATTCCGCCGGTGAGAATTGCAAATGTCATTCCGATGCCTAGCACAACAGGTATCGCTGCTGCGCGAATGATGTTGTTCACATTCCCCATGCTGATAAATGCCGGCTCGAAGATTGCGAGGACTATAATCAGCAGTACGAGAAGCATTAGTACGCCCGACCATGGTGGCAGGGCCGTCATTCGAAGGCGGCTAAGCCCAACATTGCTCACTGCTGTTCCCTTCCGCACGGGTTAATACTCACTGCAGGTGGCCGGTCGCTGCGGCAATGACGAGTTGCTCTGTCGCTTCAGCACGTGGAATGTCCGCCGACAGCTGGCCCGCATGCATTACAAGGACTCGGTCCGAGATTTGAAAAATTTCTTCAAGCTCGGAAGAGACCGTCAGAATGCTCAGACCCTCTGCCGCTAGCGATCGAAGTATTTCGTAGATTTCGGCCCGCGCACCAAGATCAATCCCTCGAGTGGGCTCATCGAGGATGAGCAGTTTCGGGGAGACCTGCAGACAACGAGCAATTATGACCTTCTGCTGATTGCCCCCCGAAAGTGTTTTTAGTGGGGCGTCAATGTCAGAAGTCTTAATGCGGAGTTTGTCGACCCAGCCCCTAACAATCGCTCCCTCTTGCGACTTCGAGCGGGGAACCCATGGAGCGCCTCTTGAAGAGAGCAGCAGGTTGTCGCGCACGCTCATATCTAGCACTGCAGACTTGTACCGCCGGTCATCGGGAACGAGCGAGAGTCCTGCTTTGACCGCGTCGCGGGTCGTGCCGCCAACCTCCTTGTCAAGGACTCTTACCGAACCTGACTCGCGATGGCGATAGCCGACAAGCGTTTCGACGAACTCCGTCCGCCCCGCACCCGCAAGCCCGGCCAAGCCCGCAATTTCTCCGGAGAACAGCGTGAGGGAAACACCGTCGACCCGGCCGGATCGATCTCGAAGTTTGTCGACCTCGACGAGTTGCACCCGACCCGGTGCCGCTGCTCCCGTAGTCACCGAAGCCTGCCCGATGGTGGCGCGGCGCTTGAGGACCATTCGCTCGATGAGCCAACTTGAGTCAACGCCTTCCGCCGGTGCGGTGTCGATGAAACGTCCATCGCGCAGCACCGTGTAGCGATCGCTGATCTCAAGCATTTCGCGCATTCGATGGGAAATGAAGACGATAGCAACACCCTCGTCCCGAAGTTGACGCATTACCTGAAACAGTGACTCGACTTCATTCGGCTCAAGCGACGAGGTTGGCTCGTCCAGCAGGATGACCCTAGACTCGAAAGCCAAAGCGCGGGCAATCTCAATGAGCTGCTGCTGGTCCTGCGGCAGCGTGCCGACAGGTACCGAAGTATCGATGTCTAGGTTGAGCCGGTTGAGGATGACGGAACACGCAGCCTGTGTTTTCTTCCAGTTGATGCCGCGCGCTTCCCGCACCTGCTGATGCCCCAAGAATACATTCTCCGCCACGCTCAACGCTGGCACCAGGCTCAGTTCCTGGCTGACTACGGTTACACCCTCGCGCATCGCCGCGCGCACATTCGGGAAGTCATGCTCGACGCCCTCAACTATGACCCGGCCAGTATCAGATCGGATCACTCCGCCAAGGATGCGAAGGAGCGTCGACTTGCCCGAGCCGTTCTCGCCGGCGAGGGTGTGAATCTCGCCTGGATAAAGTGCGAGTTTGACATCGTTCAGGGCTTGCACCGGTCCGAAGGCCTTGCTGATACCTTCCATCATCACTCGCGTATCGCCGGGCGCCTGACCAATTCTCATCTCCATGACGGTGCTACCTGACGCTCTCATACTCAACGAGTTCTAGCTGATTACCCCATGGATCCAGGCAATAAATGATTCGTTGTCCTGCCGCCGGACCTTCCTCGATGGCAATCGGCCCAGCCATGAATCGAAGCCCCAGTCTTGAGCCGATTGCGAGCGCCGCGTCAAGATTTGTGACCTTGAAGGCAATGTGATGCCCCCCGATATCGCAGTTTCTTGGGGGCACGGAATTGCGATCCGCCGGGCGATCATACTGGAAGAGTTCCACCCGACTGCCATCAGCAAGTTCAAGCATCGCGAGAGTGAACCTGGCATCGGCGACGTTCACGAACGCCAAAGACCAGTCCTTGTCCTCCACATTCGGTAATTCCCGAGAATCGAAAGGGCCAAGTCGAAATATCTCCTTCGCCTGAAGTAAGGATGAGTAGAACTCGACGCCTTCGTCGAGGTCCAGAACCGTTAGCCCCACGTGATCGAGTCCCTCAAGGCCCGGCAGGGAATCGGTCACCGTAACACCCTTCCTTTGATAACCATCTTTTCGGTCACGTGCGGGCATCTAGCCGAATATCTGAACTTGGTTCTAGTTAACCTTTAAATCACTTTTCCCATGATTTGCATTGAGATTTGGCGCTCAACTGCCGTGCTGACGACCGTCACAATAACGCAAGAAGCGCAAATTCGCCGCCAAAATGGACAAAATATGTAACACTATTGCAACAGTTTATCGCGGATTATTTACGCACGCTAGAAAATCGACATGTTTACTACGACTGTTGTTACGGGTCTACTCTCGCCTTTTCTCCAGCAAAAAATGAATTTTCGTGGAAATTGCAACGCTGAGTTTCGAAGGCGGGGTCACCCTTGGCTCCGTTGAAGTCACCTTGCCGAACGGGGCTAGGGGTTTGGTAATTGCCGCCGCTCTTGTTGTTATTCTGATTTGGCGGCCCAAAGGCGTCACCGGCGGAAAGGACTTCAATTTACCGTTCCTAAATCGCAAATCAGCCGCCGACCCCGATCCGCAAGTCCAACGCACTGGCGCCAACATGAACATCAAGCCCTAACAACTAAATTGGAAGGATTACCGCTATGACTGATCTCAACTCATTGGGCACCGCTATCGCTACGGGTTCCGTCGAGGTGATTGACTTAACTTCACCATTGCATTCTGGTACGCCGGTTCTCGCCTTGCCGGCGGACTTCGGCCAGACTGCTATCTTCCAGCTCGAGGAGATCAGTCGCTACGACGATCGCGGACCTGCGTGGTACTGGAACAATATCCACACCGGTGAGCACACCGGTACCCATCTTGATGCGCCAATTCACTGGGTTACAGGCCAGGACAAAGATGACGTGAGCCAGGTCCCGCCACAGCGCCTCATCGGGCCCGCAGTCGTCATTGATAAAACCGCTGAGGTTGCAGCGAACCCGGACTACTGCCTAACCCTGGCTGACGTTAAGGCCTGGGAGGCCGAGAACGGCAACATCCCTGCGAATTCATGGGTGCTTTTTCGCACCGGTTGGTCAAAGTTCGGTGATGATCCCGTTGCGTTTGCCAACGCAGACGAAAATGGACCACATACCCCGGGGGTGACACCCGAAGCTGCTAAGTATCTTTCCGAAACGCAAATCCTTGGCTGGGGAGTCGAAACTGTTGGCACCGACGCCGGTGGTGCGATGGGCTTTGACCCACCCTTCCCCTGCCACAATATGTTCATGGGTGCCAATAAGTGCGGTGTCACGCAATTGCGCAACCTAGACAAACTTCCGATCAAGGGCGCAGTAGTGGTCGTTGCACCGCTGCCCATCGTCAAGGGCTCGGGAAGTCCGTGCCGGGTCCTAGCGCTGGTGCAGAAATAAGGGTGTTTGCCACCGCCTAGTGATTTTCACCGGGGAGCGCTGATTACTTGTTTCGCTCGAGTGCGAGGGTCAGCGCTCTGCCGGACTCATCTGCTAGTGCTGCACTTCGAAGTTCCTTGATAATCGAAGCTGGGTCACTAGCCTTAATCGCTATTGGCAGGTAGTCCATTATTTCTTCGAAATTGCGCAGACCATTGGCATGGGTATCTCCGTACCCCTTGATCAGTTGTTGGCACAAACACACCTGGTAGGCCAATTCGGGGTTCGTCACGGCCAGGTCAGCTACCCGCCCCAGCCAGTGGTCGATGCGACTTTGCTCGATGCCAAAGCGAAGTGATCGGCGGCGCAGTGGCCTAAGCTTTGCCAGCACGTACAAGACGGTGAATCCCCAGACCGAGGACGTTTGAATCTTTATCCCTTTATGGGTGATCTTGAATACCAGCCACTGGAAGAGTTTCGAGCCCAAGAGCAATCGCCCAAGTTTCGTCGGCAGGGTGTCGGTTATCTCTTCAATCTGCGGATGAAGGAACTCACGAACTTGAACCATTTCAACTTCCGTGGCCCGCGATTCCGCTCGAACCCTGTCAAACCGTACTTTGCGAGTCTTATGGAAGGCCACGCGGATGGTGTCCTCGTACGTCATCCATAGCGCCGTATAACGGGCGGCTTCAACAGTTAACTTGAAGTCTTGCGTTGAGTCGACTATCGCGATTCGTGCCACCCGGTCGAGCAACTGCTCGGCATACTCCACGTCTTGATATTCCGCGGTTCGTTTAATGCCCTCTACCAGCACATAGCGAGCTTGCTCCGGAAACGCAGATTTGATTCGCAGCGCACAATCGGTCAGTTTCGGACCAACAAGCGAACTCGGATCCTTGATGGCGCGCTCTACTTTCGCAGGGTCCGGACCTAGGTCTTCGGTCTCCGGAGGCCGTGCGCCAATGGTTACTTCAACCACCGGTCGCTCCGCTGCCAACGCAGCCTTGAACCCGGCGTCGAAGGCGGCCAAGCTGGCATCAATGCCCTTCCCCCCGGACCGAATGACTTCCTCGCACTGTTCACGCGAAAACGGCATTACCCGAGCTGCCGCAATGGCTCCAAATAAGCAGGCACTGATCACACTGCCGTTGTCCAGGGCCAATTTATTGAAGTCGGCCCGGATGAACCGCTTAGCAGACTGCTTCGCTGCGTCGATGAGTCCCTGTGACTCAATGCGGCCGTCACCCATGGCGGTGCGCTCAGGCATTGAATAAACCCGGTTGGTCGAGGCAATCAAAGTCGTGCGATCAGGGGTGCAGAAACCTCTTTGGATCGCTCTACCCGACTCCATTAGCTCCGAGGCCACGGCGATATCGACTTCACCAGGTGTCGGCATCGTGCTGAGAATTGGCTCCGGCTGGTTCGGATCATCGCCAATCTTGCGCAGTATTTCCACGTAATAAACTGTTGTGCCCGTACGCTGCGCCACCCCTGCCACCGAAGTGTTCTGGGCGAAATATCCATTGCGCTCGGCCACCGCGACAACCCAGTCAGCGAGTACTCCACCACCCTCCCCGCCCATGGCCAAGATCGCCATCGTGATTGGTCGGGTGACACCGGGAATCGGGGTACTTGCCTTGTGATCAAGACTTGTCATACTGCATCAATACCAAATCGCTGCTTTTCAATCCCCTTTTGCAACCAGCCGATGTAACGGTGACGAACCCAGAGCTTGGACTTATCCCACCAACTTGGGTTGTAGATCACTTCGGTTCGGTAGAAGGACGGGCATAGGGCGGCCGCGTGCGCGTTTTCGCCACAGAGGCCGCAGCCCACACAGGTTTCCAGCACTACGGCAATCGGGTCCTGACGCAGTGGATCCGGGTTCGGGCCGATGGTTAGCGACGGACACCCCGAGATTCGAATACAGGAGTGATCGCCGGTGCAGGTTTCCGGATCCACCCCATACCGCTCACGAACTACTCGTTTTCCGTCCTTTATCTTCTGCGCCCGAGCCGGTTTCTCGCGGCGTTCACGATTCAAGGTGCACTCACTTTGGGCGACAATTACTTTGGGCCCTTTTTCCTGCGTCGTTAAGGCTTCCTTGAAGAGGTCACGCATTTCGGCCACTTTGAAAGTGTCGGTCATCGTTCGCGCCCACTTGACGCCAATTCCGCGCACTGCCCGTTCTATGGGGTGATTGGTCGAACGACTCGGGGTCTCGGCCCGAGATGACAGCAAATCCTGGCCCCCGGTGGCCGCGCTGTAGGCGTTGTCCACCACGACCAAGAGTTGATCATTTTCATTGAAGACAGCATTACCAACTCCGCTGGTGAGGCCGTTATGCCAAAACCCGCCATCGCCCATAAACGCAATAGTTCGCTTGTCGGCATCTTTTGCATTAAATGCGGATCCGCTGGCCGAGCCTAGGCCGTAGCCCATGGTGGTAGCACCAATATTAAATGGTGCGTTGATGGAGAACAGGTGACAGCCGATATCGGCACTTACGATGTGCGGACCAAGTTCGCGCTCGGCCAGTTTTAGTGCCGCAAAAATTGGTCGCTCGGGGCAGCCGGTGCAAAACCCAGGTGGTCGGCCCTGGACAAGTTCGGGTGCGATTCGCGGCGCAAATGGGCTTCGTGGGTCGCTGTCCTCAAGGACAACGGTCGGCAAATTATCCGGATTCACCCGGTCGGGCAGATACTTCTGCAGGAAGGCATTAATGCCTTTGGTTACCGCTGCCGGCGTGTACTCGCCCGCGACCGGAAGTAAATCCTTCCCGTGCAGCAACGTGAGGTCACCGGCCCTACGCAAGACCGTGTTTAGGTTCTGCTCAATGTAGTCAGGTTGTCCCTCTTCAATTAAGAGCACCGCATCCTTGCCATCGCAAAAGCGAAGGACTTCTTGATCGATGATCGGATAGGTGACATTAAGAACATACAACGGAATTTCGCTATTCCCGTACGGGTCCGACAATCCGAGCAACTCAAGGGCACGGTTAACGGTGTTGAATAAACCACCCTGGAGAATGATGCCGACTTTCTCTCGCTTTTCGGCGATGAACTCATTCAATTCATTCTCTTGGATGAACCGCACTGCCGCGGGCCAACGATCTTTGATTTTTTCCTGCTCATGGATGAAACTGGCTGGTGGCAGCACCACGCGACTACTGTCGCGCTGCGGGTTCTCAATCGCCTCCCGCAAGGTAAATGACGGACGCTTATTGTCTTTCGCGATGAATGAACCATGCAGATGGCAGGACCGCAGGCGTAATTCCAGCATCACCGGCGTGCTGCTTGCTTCTGATAGTTCGAAGCCTTTTTCGACGAAATCAACAATTGCGGTCAGATTCGGGCGCGGATCCAATAGCCACATTTGCGACTTCATGGCAAATGCATGGGAGCGTTCTTGCATGATGCTCGAGCCTTCACCGTAATCCTCACCGACAATTATGAGTGCGCCCCCAAGAACTCCGCCCGATGCAAGGTTGGCAAGTGCGTCCGAGGCGACATTCGTACCGACGGTGGATTTGAAGGTGACGGCACCGCGCAAGGGGTAGTGCACAGACGCAGCCAACATCGCAGCCGCGGTGGCTTCGGAGGCACTGTTCTCGAAATACACGTCAAGCTCGGCGAGGATTTCACTGGCGTCACCCAAGACATCCATTAGATGTGAAATCGGTGCGCCCTGGTAGCCGCCAACGTAAGCGACACCGGATTGCAAGAGCCCCTTGGTTACAGCGAGAATCCCTTCACCGCGAAACTCGGCTCCGGCCCCCAGCCGTAACTCCTGAACCTCATTGGCAAATGAGCGTTCCGCCATCGCTAGGTTCCCTTTCGCTTATCGTGCACGCGGTTCCCCCATTGGCGTTAGTCGAGCAGCCTTTTTGCCACTAGGTACCCAGAGCCACCGCCTAGGCCCGGGCCCGGGTGGGTCGAAGCCCCAATATGCCACAATCCAGCGACCCCGGTGTTGTGGCCGGTTGCCACCCTGAGGGGCCGCCACATCGCATACTGGTCAACCCGGCAGTCCCCGGCATACGGATCGCCCCCTACTAGGTTCGCGTTCAATCCCTCCAGGTCGGCGGGCCCGAGGACTTTAGTTCCGGCCACATGCGTATCGATGTTTGAAATATGGGGCTTGAGTTGGCTGATGATCCGGTCGGCGTACCTATCGCGCACCTGCGGGCTCCAGCCCCCGATGTGGTCAATTTCGCCGGCCATGTCACCCCGTATTTCACGCGGGACTTCCTGTAGTTGCAGCCACAGCAACCCGGCACCTGCCGGGACCCTGGACGGGTCGATCACGCCCGGTTGCCCCACCACAATCGTTGGGCGCCTTGGCAAGAAGCCGCGGTTGGCGGCATTCACTGATTCAGAAAGGGAGTCCATCGAGTCCAGTACGTGCACCAAGGCCACTTTCGCCATCTTTGGCATGGTCCAATTCGGGGGCTCAGTAAGGGCCAGGTGAATTTGCATCGCGGCCCGGCCATACCTAAAACTCGCCGCCGCAGCGGAAAAATCTGATGGCACCTGCGCGGAGTCCAATAACTTCAGATACAGGGCCTGTGGCGTGACCGAGGCGAGGATCGCTTTGCGGGCGTCGTATGTAGCCCCCGCCGCGGTCTTAACACTTTTCGCCCGGCCGCCGGATACCTCAATTCGCACAGCTTCCGCGTTCGTTATTACCTCACCACCCGCTTCGGTTATTAGCGCGCAAAGTGCTTCGACGAGTTTCACGCCGCCACCAACCGGGATCGGCATTCCCCCCATCGAAATCGCCGCGGCAATTACTTTGGTGATAAACGCACTTGCTGCATCATCGGGCCCCAGCCCGTTATGGAGAGCCCAAGGTGCCAGCAACGCCTTGGTAACCGGTGAGGTGAAAGACCGGTCAACCCAAGGTGCCGCAGGTTCGAGTAGTTCGGCCCCACTGGCCAGTAGCCCGCGACGGCCGAGTTTCCGCCAGGCCCGCCACCCGAATTTGGCGGCACTGGGACGCCAAAAATCAGTACCCAGAAGGCCGAAGGCCAATTCCGCCCGGCCGCCAAAATCACTCATCACGGTGTTCCAGGCATCGAGGTCGCCCAGTGCGCGAAATTGCTCCTCATTGCGGGTGACATTGGTCGACAAAATCGCAGAGCCCGCGTTACAAACCACACCCGTTGGATCCTCGGTGTTTAGGTACTCAACACCTAGGCGGGCTAGATCACCTGCAAGTTCCGCATAGGCCGGTCCGCCCACAAAAAGTGGATGCCAACTAGACAGCAACTCAACCGTAAAACCGGGGAAAATATCAGTTCGGGTGGCGATCGCGCCACCTGGGCGCTCATTGCGCTCTAGTACCGCCACCCGCCAGCCCCGCTTGGCCAGCATCGCTCCGGAGACCAAAGAGTTGATGCCGCTGCCGATGATGACCGCATCAAATTGGTTTGCCATCTGCCGTTCCTGTCACTTGGTATCCCGCGATTGCTTGCGCCTCCGATCGTATAGCGCAATGATGGCGGTCGTCAGATAAATGCAAGATAAAGGAGTGCGGCCGATGCAGCCAGCCCACGATGTCGTCATCATCGGTTCCGGAATCAATGGGTTAAGTGCAGCTGCGCTACTGGCGGTCTCGGGTAAAAAGGTATTAGTGCTGGAATCCAATAATTCGCCCGGTGGGGCCATTCGCACCGAGCAGATCACCGCTCCGGGCTTTCACCATGACTTATTCGCGATGAACTTGGGGCTCTTCGCCGGCGGGGCCGTGATGGCCAAACTCGGCGGCGAACTCTCGGCACGCGGGTTCAACCTAGTCCCGTCCACCAAGCCATTTTGCTCGGTTTTTCCCGATGGCACCATGATCGGCGTTGAAGCCGATCCCGCCGCGACCGTCAAGAATTTGGCGGCAATCGCACCCGCGGACGTCGCGGCCTGGGAAGCCCTCACGGCAAAGCTCGGGGCGTGGGCTCCATTTCTGATCGGAGTATTAAACGCTGATCTGCCAAGTGTTGACGCGATCAAGACACTGTGGAAGGCCCAGCGGGCACTGGGCACCGTTGGCCTATACGAGATGACGAAACTGGCTCTGCAATCATCCCGATCATTTACCGATGAAAATTTTGTTTCACCGAAAACCAAGGCCCTCATGGCGACCTGGGGCATGCATTTGGACTTTGCTCCCGATATCGCAGGCGGGGCCCTATTTTCGTTCCTCGAGACAATCGGTGGCCAACTCTTCGGCATGGTGATTGGCCAGGGTGGAGCAGCTTCGCTCGTGACCGCACTGGTCGGGGTGATAGAAGCCAATGGCGGTGATGTCCGCTGTGACTCGCGCGTGACGCAGATAACCGTCGACAACAAAAGGGCGACCGGGGTAACACTTGCTTCAGGCGGCAGCGTTTTGGCTCGACAGGCCGTTGTAAGTAACGTAAATCCCCGCCTCATGCCAGCCCTCCTCCCCGACCACGTGGCGAGTGACCCAAGTGTTAAGCGAGTCGAAAACTTTCAATCGGGACTCGCAACCATGATGATTCACCTGGCCCTGAACGACTTGCCGAATTGGACGGCCCACGAGGCTCGGGAATATAACTACGTCCACATTGGCCCCTACATCTCCGACATGGCCCAGACCTATACCGATGCGGCTGCCGGTCTCCTACCTGAGTCACCGACTTTGGTGATCGGGCAGCCAACTGTCAGTGACCCGTCACGGGCACCCGAGGGCAAACATGTGCTCTGGGTGCAGGTGCGCATGTTGCCACTGAAATTGGCTGACGGATCAAGTTGGGATGTTGTGGCTGAGGACTACGCGGACTTGGTAATGAGAAAGATCGAGACCTACGCACCCGGACTAGCGCAATTGGTTATTGCACGCGCCGTGTTGAGCCCAGCCGATCTGGAGCGTTACAACGTCAACCTAATTAATGGTGATTCACTCGGTGGCAGCCACCATCCGTCGCAGTTCTTCTTCCTGCGCCCGGTTCCCGGGTGGGGCCGGCACCGGTCACCGGTTAAGGACCTTTACCTTTGTGGGGCCGGCACTTGGCCCGGTGGCGGCGTAAGTGGAGCCAGCGGGGCCATGGTTGCCAAGATTCTCACCTAGATTCACCCTCACCTATCCTGCGCTCGGCGAGGGAATCAACGGACTTTATCTAAACGGATTAATCAAAGCCCGCAAAACCTGGAGAAGTATTAACGAAGAAGAAGACTTGGGCTACCAAACGCCAACGGAATAAAAGCAAAAACCCGAGGCGTTTTAACTGCAGGTCACTGCTTCAATCCGCAGACGCAAGCATGGTGAGCGCAACCTCAGCCTTTTCGGCCAGCTGCGGTCACAGCCGTCCGAAAAGCGCGATGTCTTCGCCGAAGCACTTGATATCAATATCGGAGACCGTTCGTCGAGTCTGGTTGATGGCACTCAGATAATCCTCGGTGGAGGCGCCAACTTGCCCACCGGCATCACCACTGACCATTTCGCGCTCAAATGACGTCTGGGCTGCTGAGCGTGAGGAGAACTCCATGTCGGCGGGCGTGAAATACTCTGAGGCATCGACGAGCGCCGAGATATCAATATCCGCACGCGATGACCGCGAGACGAATGATCGCCAGATCGCATCGCGCGCGGTGGCATCGGGTGGTCCAATGGGGATCACATAATCGAACCGACCTGGACGCAAGAAGGCCTGGTCGAGTGAGCGCACGGAGTTTGTCGCGCAGACAAGCAGGCGGGTATCTCGCTGCCGGAAGGCGGGGATGATCTTGAGTAGTTCATTGGTCACGCCATGGGCCGGGCTCTTGCCAACACCCTCACGAGCCGAGGCGATCTCCTCCACCTCATCGATAAACACGAGGACCTTTTCCAGCTCGTCGATGAGTGCGAAAGTGTCGTGAAGTGCCTGTGCCAATCCTGCCGACTCTGCGGTTAATCGTGAGGGGAAAATCTCCACAAAGGGCCAAGACAGTCGTGATGCAATGGCTCTGGCGAACGTCGTCTTACCTGTTCCCGGGGGCCCGAAGAGCACGATGGCGTGCGGTGAAATCACGCCATGGGCCGACGCTCGCTCGGGGTTGCTAAGCGGCATGACAACGCGTTTGTCGATAATCTCTTTTTCGTCGTGCATGCCCGCGAGGCGCTGCCACAGGTCTCGCGTCAATACCCGACCACCGAGAGCGTTGAGGGTGGTGGCTTCGCCGGGAGTGAACGCCTCGCGCTTTTCCCAGTAGGCAGCCGCTTCGTGGCGCGTGTAACCGGCCCGGGCAAGACCCTCAGAAACCATCTCCTCCTCGGCAAGCAGGTAGGAGATGGTTGCCACACCTGAGTTGACCAAGGTCTCCTCGAGATGGGTGAGCAGAGCCGATGGCACACCCTCGCCACGACGCGTGGGATCGACGGAAAGGCGCATAATCCATGCCCGTGAGTCAGAAACACTGGCCACCGCAGCGCCTACCACGATATCTTTGTGAACCGCCACTACCGCGGGAGTTCCGGCACGCAATGACACGATGCACTCCGCAATCGAGTAGACAGATGCCATGCCCGGAGTGACCTCCCACAAATGGACAACCGACTCCAGATCACTATCTTGATAATTTCTAACGATAAAAGACATGCAACAGCGCTCCCTATAGAGTCCTCGTGGGGACGAATCCCACCGTATGGCCAATTTGAGAATTTTGCTCACCGGAGTATCGAGGGCGTGCGAGGTCGTGGTCGGCGCCATGACTTCCATAATTCGCGCCTAGTTCCACCGGCACCTACGCTTCGCTCGTGCGCCCACCTTTTATCGCCCTAAGCATTGTCCTGGCGACGGCCCTGGCCTGGGTAAGCCCCGGCGCGATCCTGCGGCTCAGCGAACCCGCACATGCGGCCGCTGCCTTCACGCTGACTAGCCCAGCGGTAACTTCGCAAGGTCCGCTCCCAGCCGCTTACACCTGTGATGGCGCAGGCACCAGCCCGCCGCTCACTTGGACAGCTGCACGCAAAGGCACCAAGGGGTACGCCTTAGTCATGGACCACGTGCCACCGGAAGGCGGCTACCACTGGTACTGGCTGATGTGGGGTATCCCGACTAAGACGCTCGCGCTTTCGGCCAATGTTACGAAGATCGGTTTCCTAGGAGGAAATAGCGTTAACTCGAGCATCGGCTATGCAGCGCCCTGTTCTAAAGGTCCAGGCACGAAGACTTACACGATCACCGTTTACGCACTCTCTGGTTCACCAAAACTGCCAAAGAAATCGTCAGCCTCGGTCACGAGAGACTCACTTCTAGCCGCCATTTCCGGCATTACTGTAGACAAGGCGGTTCTTGATGTCACCTACTCACGCTAGCGCTGCTCATGAACATGTTCATCCGCACGTGCCGTTACGACAACCGCACCTAAGCCGGCGAACATTATTGCAAGGTATGGCCCTCGGGTTCGGTGCCGCCGTAACCGGTTCTCTCGTCACAGCCCAAGAGGTAGCGGCGGCCGGATCAGTGGTGAAACTCCCGGGGTTCAGCGCCTTCGCATCTTCGGTAAAGACCTTGAAGTCCGGTAAGTACTACTTGGTGGAAAGCGCCGGGCTTCCGCCACACAACATGATGGTGGGGATCACCAACTGGCAGCAGCAGGTACCCGTCCCCCAGCCCTATACGGGTTCCAACTCCTGGCAGATCCCCGTCACCCCCAAACTCGCAGCTACGCCTATCTCGGCGAAAACCAACCTATTTCGCGGTGCCATCGCTCTCGCCGTGGATGGTGTTCCGATCTTTAATGCACTCAATAATCGGGGTGAGGATTCCTATCTCATCGGTGAACTCGACGAGTGGGGCGGCCACTGCGGGCGCGCTGACGACTACCACTACCACACCGCACCGTTGCATCTTTCGAAAACGGTTGGGGCCACCACACCCATCGCCTACGCCCTAGATGGTTACCCGCTCTACGGATCCCTCGAGCCCAATGGCAAGCCGGTTGCAAAGTTGGACGAGTACAACGGCCACACATACAAAGGTAAGTACCACTACCACGGCACGACCACGTACCCATACGCCAATGGCGGAATGCGCGGTGTGGTCACCGTGAAGGAAGGTCAGGTCGAACCACAACCGGTAGCTAATCCATTTCGCCCCGCCGGCGAACCACTTCGTGGCGCCAAGATCACCGAATTCGCGCGCAGCGGCACCTCAAAATTCGCACTCGCTTACACATTGGATGGCAGCCGGTATCGCATCGACTACACCGCAACATTGCAGTCGGTGACTATGACCTTCATCGACCCAAGCGGCAGCGAATCCACCCAGACTTACGCTAGAAAGGCTTAAAGTGATCACCCATTCGTGGAAGGCCTGGCCCGCTCGCATACCCCAATACGCCGTCGCCTCGGGGCTTGCGCTGATAGTTGCAACCGCAATGGCAAGCGCCTCGGCTGAGGCCGGGCAACCGGCTGCGACAACCTCCACTTTCACGGCCGAGGTGTGGGCTGACAACTGGTTCGCCCTTTATGCAAACGGGAAGAAGGTTGGGGAGGATTCGGTCCCGATCACCACCGAACGCTCTTTTAACTCAGCGACCATCACTTTCACCGCAAGCTATCCACTTACCATCGGACTTATGGCCAAGGACTACACCGAAAATGCCTCCGGCCTCGAGTACATCGGTACGGATCGTCAACAAATAGGCGACGGTGGCATCATCGCCCAGGTGCGAGATAACAAAACCGGGAAAACTATCTCAGTAACTAACGGTTCTTGGCAAACACTGGTGTTAAGTAAAGCGCCGCTCAATCCGTCGTGCGTAAGCTCAAGCAACCCAACAGTTGATTGCAAATCATCAACCATCACTGCACCGGCTGGTTGGTCAAAGAATGGCGCTTCCTCCAAGGGCTGGAAGAGCGCTTCGGTCTACACCCCCGCTCAAGTGGGAGTTAAGGAAGGCTACGCAATGATCACCTGGGATCCGGCTGCAAAACTCGTCTGGAGCAGTGACCTCGAACTCGACAACACGGTGCTGCTGCGCACCAGCGTTAAGGCACCTTAAGACTACGATTGAAAAGTGCTCAATCCCCTGTTGACCCCTGAACGCAAGTGGACCTTGGCGGCAATGGGCTCAAGCTTGGTCGGGATTGGACTCGCCCGGTTGGCGTTCGATCCGCTGCAGGCGGCGCTAGTGGAGGCCAACTGGTTCACCGATGGGGCCGCTGCCTACCTCGCGGATGCAAATCTAATCGGCTATGTACTCGGTGCCTTAGTCGCGAAATGGCTAGCACAGCGAGTGCCAACAATCATGCTCCTGCGCGTGATGATGATCGCCATATCTCTGTCGTTCTTACTTTGCTTTAGCGAATCGATGCCGTTCCAGTGGTTCTTCTTTTGGCGGGTGATCTCTGGGATCGCCGGCGGCATCATCATGGTGGTCGCATCGCCAACGGTCCTTGCCCATATCGCAGCAAAGCGGCGAGGTGCTATCGGCCAGATGTCCTTGTACGGTCTCGCGCTAGGGGTACTTATTGCCGGCACCTTGGTGCCGCTTCTGTTAACGCAAGGACCAACAGCCGTTTGGCTCGGAATTGGTTTCATCTGCCTTGCTATCACGGTGTTTACCTGGCGGCTTTGGCCACCTGCACCCAAGGCACCTGACACGCCTTTTGCGAAAGCGAAAGCCCCCCGCGCCGCCTACCGCTTGTGGCTCGAGTACGGACTCGTCGCGGTCGGTGTCGTAACGCATATGGTTTTTCTCGTCCCATATCTTGAGCAAAATCTGCAGATGTCCGGATCAGTGGCCGCCCAGTTCTTTTTGGTGTACGCCGCTGGAGCGCTAACCGGCCCCTTTGTCTTCGCATACCTAGCCAATCGCCTTGGCATCCACAGCGCGCAACGAGTCGCCATGCCCATCCTGCTCGCGGCCAATGCCGCGATGCTCCTGCTTTCCTTCTCGTATTTCGGGGTTGGGCTGTCATGTTTCCTCGCCGGCCTGTGCTTGCCGGGCATCATCTCCATCTTCCTGGGGCTGTCGCAGGAGCTAGCCCAAGGCGATCCAAATAAGCATCGAGCAATCTGGGGAACAGCCACCGTGGTCTTCGCGGTAACGCAGGCCGGGGTGGGCTACGTCACAGCCTTTACGCTCAGCAGATTTGGCACCGCCTACCAAGAGCTGTTCCTCGCCGCGACCGTCTCAGTGCTTCTCGCTATCGTCGTTGATTTACTGCCGCGGCAAAAGCACCACCAAGACTTAATATTGCCGCTGCCTACGACGCCTACGACGCCATAACGGCGCAAACCGCGTGCGGTAATCAAGGTCACTTCCCGTCGGGGTGAGATTGCGCATCTGGCCGGTGCGCATATCCTCATTACGTGCGTCGTATCTTCTCCCTCGCCCTCGTCATCATCATGGCCGGCGGGAGTGTGGCTTGGGCGAATTCGGCTTGGGCTGATCCCACCGAAACTCTTACCCTTCCCGGCGCACCCACGAGCGCGCTCGACCGCACGCCGGTGCAACTCCAGATGGATATCTACCGGCCCGCGCAGTCACCAGCGCCAGCGGTTGTCCTAGCCCACGGCTTCGGTGGCAGCAAAGATGCGGTTGCCCAAGAGGCACAGTTCTTGGTAGAGCGTGGCTTCGTAGTAGTGGCCTACTCGGCCCGGGGATTTGGCGGTTCGACCGGCGCCATCTCCATGAACGCACCGGAGTTCGAGGTCGCCGATGCCTCAAAGATCATCGACTATTTGGGCGACCAGACGTACGTCACCCAAGAAGTGGCGGGGGATCCGATGGTGGGCTTCGCCGGTGGCTCCTACGGCGGTGCGCTCGCACTCATGATCGCCGGCTACGACTCCCGGGTCGATGCAATCTCCGCCGACATCACCTGGAATGACCTAGAGGCTGCCCTCTTCGCCCAATCAACACTGCCAGCGAAGACCACCGGCGTTTTCAAAGAATTGTGGTCCGGACTTTTCTTCAGTGCTGGCCTGCAAACAACCGACGGTCAAGTCACAACCTGCGGTCGCTTTACGCCAACTTGGTGCGCGGCCTATTCGGATGCGGCCGCTCAGGGGATCTTGACTGCCGAGTCACAGGCGCTCATGGCAGCATCGTCGCCGAAATCCATCACCGCAAAGATCACCGTGCCAACGCTGCTAGGTGGCGGTCAGTCAGACTCGCTCTTCCCGTTGCAACAGGTAAATGCGAATGCCGAACAGATCATGCAAGCCAATCCGAACACCCCGGTGAAAGTTATCTGGCACGGCCAAGGGCACGATGGCGGCGTCGATGAAAGTGAACGCCTGCGCGAGATTTCTGCGCGGTGGTTTGATACCTATTTAGCCGGGGCCGCACCGGTCGCGGGCGCCGCGGATTTCGAGGTTTCACTAACTCAGGGCTCGGCCTTCGGCAATCGAGATCAAGGCACGATCGAAGTGCTCACCGCACCGCGGTATCCCGGGGTCTTCGGGGTCGCAAGTAGCACCATCACCCTCGGCGGCCCGCGACAAGATGTTCTGGCGCC
Organism: uncultured Actinomycetes bacterium; assembly: GCA_903960135.1. Classification (GTDB taxonomy): domain Bacteria; phylum Actinomycetota; class Actinomycetes; order S36-B12; family S36-B12. The sequence continues at coordinate 20,635 of CAJBZP010000043.1, forward strand.
CGCCGGTGGCGTGCCCGCAGCCTTGTCATCCTTACCCGGCACCGGTGGCTTAGCCGCGTTGGCGGGCTCATTACTGTCCTTACCGCTGCCGAATCAGACTGCGAGCTTCGCCAGCGCGCCCTTGGTCGATCCGCTGCGGATCATCGGGGCCCCGCGCGCGCGCATTTCCGTGACGAGTGCAGAGCGCCTCGACGATGTTGTGCTCTTCGCAAGTGTTCGCGTTATTGGCCCAACGGGCCAACCGCTGCTCCCAAAAGGCATCGTTGCTCCGATTCGACTTACCGATATCGGCCCGACCCCCACCACCGTCGAGATTCAATTACCCGTTCTAGTGCTCGACGTTTCGGCCGGTGAACGACTGGCTCTCGTTGTCGGCACCACCGATCAGGCCTATCGACTACCAAGTGGGCCGGCGGTCTACTCCATCGAGTTAGCCGACACCGAGTTATCCGTTCCCGTCGTGCCCCTTACCTCAGCAAGTCCCACCACCCCGCTATGGGTTACCCCGTTGATCGGGTTGGGTGCAGTTGTCATTATCGCGCTGGCAGTCATCTTGCTCCGCCCGCGACGTGGCTCAGCTAATACCCGCACTGACCTAATGGATGTGCCAATCGCAGTCGAGTGCCTGACAAAGAACTTCGGGTCCCGCGTCAAAGCGGTCGACAATGTCACCTTCCAGGTGCCGCGCGGGGTGGTGCTCGGCCTCCTTGGCCCAAATGGCGCCGGCAAGACCACGACCATGCGCATGGTGATGGGGTTGATCTACCCTGCGTCCGGGGACTCGTTCATTTTCGGGCAGCGGGTATTCCCCGGGGCGCCCGCCATCGCCCATATCGGCTCCTTCATCGAAGGCCCTGGGTTCCTGCCGCACCTCAGCGGGCGCGAAAACCTTGACCTTTATTGGCGGGGAAGTGGCCGCGAACACCTCGACCCGCACCTGGCCGAAATCCTTGAGGTGGCCGGTCTCGGGTCGGCCATCGATCGAAAAGTGCGCACCTACAGCCAAGGCATGCGTCAGCGCCTTGGGATCGCCCAAGCCATGCTTGGCCTCCCAGATGTGCTCGTGCTCGACGAGCCAACCAATGGGCTCGATCCGCCCCAGATTCGCGAGATGCGAAAGGTGCTGAAGGACTACGTGGCAAACGGTAAGACGGTTGTCATCTCCTCACACCTACTAAGTGAGGTTGAGCAGACGTGCAGCCACGTCGTGGTCATGCACCATGGCACTGTCATTGCCAACGGCACGGTGGCCGAACTACTTGAGGGCCGCACCGGCCAGCGACTGGAGGATGTCTTTATGGAGATTGTCGGCGAAGGCCACGAGGTGGTGAGTTCATGAGCACCAAAGCTCCTTCGTATTCACCATCGGCCACCTTGGGCATCCGAGTTGAGTTCATCCGGCAGATCAAGAGGCGTCGCACCCTCGTGTCCTTCCTTCTCGTGATCGCACTGCCACTCATCGTGGTCGCAGCTGTCACCTTGGGCCCATCCGCCGATGGCAACGGTGGTGGCGCGCGGGGTGGTGGAGGCTTCGGTGACGGCGGCCTTGACCTCATCGGTCTGGCGACTTCAGGTGCCTGGAACTTCACGCTCACGATGCTGCTCTTCTCCTCTGGGTTCCTCCTTCTCATAATCGCGGCAATGTTCATGGGAGATACGGTCGCGAGCGAGGCATCTTGGTCGACACTTCGCTACCTGTTGGTAGCGCCGGTGCCGCGCCGGCACCTGCTGCGCACCAAAGCCCTCGTCGGACTGATCTTGATCGCAGCGGTGGTGATCACGCTCGTGGCAGCTTCATTTCTGATTGGCGCCCTCGTGTTCGGCACCGCTCCCCTTACCAGCCCACTCGGTGGTGCCTTGGATACCGGTGAGTCCATTCAGCGCATCGCCTTGATCACCGCATATATAGGTGTGACATTGCTGTTCCCGGCCGGCTTCGCTTTCTTGATGAGCGTGCTGACGGATGTGCCCCTTGGTGCCGTCGGCGTGGCAGTCGTGACAGTGATCGTGTTCAACATCCTTGCAGCCATTGAGCCACTTGGTGACCTCCGACGACTCCTGCCCACCAATTACGGGGACGCTTGGCTCGCCGCGCTCAGCCCAACCATCAGTTGGAACGACATGGTTTTAGGTGCCACCTACAACTTCGTTGCCTTCGCCGTGCTGATGGCAATTGCGATAATCCGCTTTGATCGCAAGGACATTGTTTCCTAGCCTGCTGCGTACCGGTAGCCATTTCGTAAAGTGCCGAACCAGCTATTGATGGTGCGATCACGCCAAGGCCACATCGTGTCGGCGCCATTCCAGCCGAACTCGGCACCGACTTGTGGCCGGTAATGCTGCCGCTGCGCGTTCTCCCACAAGGCAAAAATCCGATCGATATTGGCATGATGGATGAAAAAGACTGGGTCATTTGGCGAAGTGTTGTACGCCATGGTGCCCATGGTCACCTTGCCGTCTTCCTTCCAGAGGCCACCGGTGTAGATGTGCACGGCGTTGTGCATCACATGCGGTGCGCCGTCTTGCTCACTGACGTCGACCCAACCGTCATTACACTCTCCGGGAGTGGCATCACGCCAGCCTTCAAGGGTGTTACGGAAAGACTTTGTCTCCGGTGAACTCGCATCAAATGGCTGGTGGTCGTACCGATGGACACTGATCGACTCTGCCACTTCAGCCTTGGTCGGAAGGGCGATCCCTTGGTCGAAGAAACTCCCAAAGTTGCGCACTAGGTACGGCTTCGGTGGCGTTAGGCCGGCCAGAGTCGGGGCCGGGTCCTGGATGGTGATTTTCCACTCGCCTTTACGGAAGGGGCCATCGGTTACCGCGTGCTCCTGAGTCGGGTCGCCGTCACCACCCATGAAATCAGCAGCGAAAACCGCAGCGGTGGACGCCGGATCGGTCCAATCCCAATGCGGCAGGGCAATAGACGAATCGCCGCTCACCGCACGCAGCATCTGCTCGAATTCGTGCAGGTACTGCCGGTGCCAAGGCAAGAATGTGGGTGAGTTATGCGCAGCCCCCGCGTAGTTGCCGTCTTGCAACCACGCGTTCTTGCACCGAAACGCATCCCGATGCCAGTTAACGAAGACGTCGTATCGGCTTAAGCCCGGGTGGTCTGGGTCCGCAGTGCGCTTGGCTTTTTTGATCGCACCGATGAATGCCCGCTTCTCAGCGGCGGTTAAGTCTTTAACGTCCTTGCGGACTGTTAACGCTGAACTCGCGGCACCGCTTCGGACCGAACTGGCCACCGGGACCGCGACCCCGGCCAGCACCACCGCAGCGGCGGTGATTCCAGTGATGAAGGCAACGCGTCGGCGAGGCATGCGTGGATGGTACACACGCCGCGATAGGTCGACTGCGCAATCCCGGATTTGGTGCGCGAGGGGGGAGTTGAACCCCCACACCCTTTCGGGTACACGGACCTGAACCGTGCGCGTCTGCCTATTCCGCCACTCGCGCGCATCCGCTTCCGGGAAGCGACGCCATGCTACAGGCCCCGGACGGCGCCGCCGGATATGGGCAGCGCCGACGGCGCCGAGACACTAGCATTCGCTCATGGCCGCGATCACAAAGTCATTGGCGCGGTGTCATCGGCACCGGGCCTCGCACTCGGTCCGACCGATGCGTACCGATCGGGGTAAATAAGGTGACAGACCAAGTGCGGGCCAACAGCGCGGTGCCAGGGGCCTTGGCGCGCCTCAATCATTCAGATATTCCCATCCCACGTGAGGTTCGCAGCAAAGTCGCCCGTCCCCCAGGCCCGAGTACCGCCAAAGCCCTGCGCAACTTGTTTTCGCGGAGGCGTGCGCCTTGGTTCATGGTTGGTCTTGAGCGCGAATATCCCGAAATCGCTCACATGCGGATGCTCGGCCTTAATAGATACGTGTTGAACTCACCCGAGCTGATCGTGGAAGCGTTCACCAACAATGCGCATGAGCTGATCAAGGGTCCCGTCTATGACGGCCTAAAAGCTGTCGTCGGCAATGGGCTCCTGACCTCCGAAGGTCCAATCCACCTAGCCAACCGCCGATTGGCGCAGCCGGCATTTCATCGTGATCGAATAGCGGAGTACTCGCGCTCCATGGTCGAGTTGACCCTTGCCCACGAGCGGTCGTGGTCACCCGGCCAGCAGGTTGACATGTCATCTGAGATGACAGCCCTCACGCTCACCATCGTCGGGCGCACCCTCTTTGGCACGGATCTGTCCGGCGATGCGAGCGACCTCGGGCATGCCTTACGAAAGATACTCCACGTGACCAGCCGCTACCTCGCACTTGGACCGGCGCTTTGGCGTTATCCAAGCCCGGCCCGCAATCAGTCGGCGCAGGCCCTCGCCACGATGGATGACGTCGTCAATCGCATTATCGCCGAGCACCGGGTTGCCGGTGACAACGGCGACATGCTGAGCTTGCTGCTTTTCGCGGCAGAAGATGGCGACGCGTTCACCGATGCCCAAGTGCGCGATGAAGTCATGACCCTCGTCCTCGCCGGCCACGAAACCACGGCGATGACTCTTACCTGGACTTGGATGTTGCTCGCGAACCATGAGGACCAAGCGCAGCGGTTGCGCGAAGAACTAGATGCCGTGCTCGCCGGCCGCCCACCCACCATGGATGACATTGCGCAACTGCCCCGCACGCGGGCGGTATTAGCCGAGGCCATTCGCCTTTACCCGCCGATTTGGCTCTACGGCCGCCGGTTGCTCTCCGATGTCGAACTTGGTGGCTGGGTGCTGCCCGCAGGAGCTAATGCAATGGTCAGCCCATTTGCCATGCACCGAAGTCCGCGCTGGTGGCCGAATGCCGAGAATTTCCAACCCGAACGTTGGCTTGATGCGGCCGGGGTATTTGACGAGCATCAACCCGGAGTGCCACGCGGGGTTTGGACCCCCTTTGGCTGGGGAAACCGTAAATGTATTGGTGAGCAATTCGCGTGGACCGAGGCCATGCTCGTCATCGCCACCCTCGCCCAGACTTGGTCACCGCGGCTCGCAACCAGCGCGCCGGTGCATCCGGAGACGGCGATCACGCTGCGACCAAAGGGCGGTCTGCCCATGGTTCTGCAACGAGTGTGACAACCGTAAGTGGCTCAGAGAGTTCGCCCAACAACAACGCTTAAGCACCCCACCTAACGGCGCGGAACTAACAGGTGCAGGCGCGTCAACACTAGGAATAAACATGTCCTTCATAAATAGGTAACGACCCGGATGAACCAGCCAACCCCAAGTGACAGGACATTTGCCAGCACCTATGCATAGATATGGGTCGGTTGGCGACAAGCCAGAGCCTCGGTCAACGAACCCCAGCGAAAACCGACCAAAGGGTTCGGCGGCCTTGGGCCCCGATGGGGAACACTGGCTGGTTCCCGCTGGGTCCGGGCCACCTTGCACATCGTGCGTCATCTGGGCTTGGGGCTGCGAGAAGGGCCATAACTTCGGGGCTAGCCCCATGCCGCCAATTGTCGAAATTCAAGTTTTCGCTTACAGTCCCTAAATGAAGAGACTACCTGTAGCCACCCGAGCCGCCTTTGTCGCCGTGCTGGCCTTTGCCCTAACCGCCTGTGGATCAACTGGCCAGGAATCAGCCGAGGTGGTGGCGCCAACCGAGCAGTCGGTACTCGCCGACAGCAAAGAAGATAGTGCTGACGGATCTTCCGATAGCTACAGCCTTCCTGACTGCACGGGCCAAAGCTCCGGATCCTGCAGTTACGCCGGCTTCAACCCTGCGGTTGATGGCTTCAGCTTCGAGAACTGGGGAGGGGCCGGCAACCTCAGTGCAATCGACTTGATCGCGCTGTTTGGCCGCAAGAAGGTCTGCGCAAGCGGTTCCGGCGACAAATGCGTGCTCTATCCGGCAGCCCAGCAGTGGGTAGATCAGATCAATGAGGCCATGTCCGGGGGGCACTGTGAGGGCATGGCCGTCACGTCCGAGTTAATCCATGGTGGCTACCTCGCCCCTTCGGACTTCGACCCCGAGGCGGAAACCACTTTCGAGTTAGAACTCGAGAACCCCGCCGTTTCCAGCATCATCGAATACTGGTTTGCGACGCAGTACCTCGAACCAGTTCAACGGGCGTACCAGGCGTTCCATGAACAGGAGCCGACACAAATTGCCGCCGAGCTCGCCCTCGGACTCCAAAACGGCGCCGGCTACACGATGGGCATCTATTCCCCTGATGGCGGGCACTCGATAACCCCAATTGCGGTCACAAATGAAGGTGACTTGATCGCGATCCATGTCTACGACAACAACTACCCGGGCACCGTGCAGCGCATCATGATCGATCCCCGGTCAGAGCAGTGGTCCTACGGCGCGGGCTCGACCAACCCGCAGGCGCCGACCAACGGCTGGGAGGGTGGTATCGGCACGATCGAATTAACACCCATGGAAAGCCGCCTGCAGACCCCTTTTCCTGCTCCCTTCACTGACAAGAATGGTGGCGGAAAGACTTCGCAACTGCTGCTCACGTCACCTGATCCTGATGCACGCTTGGGGGTTCTCCTCACCATCGACGGCAAGGTCTACGACACTCGAGATGCCAGGGTGGTTCTGCCGGCCGGCGTCAACGTCCGATCAACCGTTGGCTCCTCACCTGTGCTGCGGGGCAACTGGATGTCAATGACTATCGACCGAGACCAGGTGGGACCTTTTGCGGCGGAGATTGCACGGCAGGACGACGAAACGTCGCCGATTCCGGTGACAATGTCCATCGATGACCCAACCAGTCCGCGGGTCACCGTCCGTGCCATTGATGATGACAAGGGCGCCATTGTTTTTGACGTGGCCCGCGATGGCGCTCTCGACCTGAAAGTGGCGGATGCCACCAGCGCCGAGGTGAATGTGGCCAACGGACTCAATAGCGCCAGTTTCCCCTTACCCGATGGTGTCAACATGCGCGTGCTGCCCTTTGACAATGGGGTTGCAGAAATCGGCTTCTTCGACGCGGACGATCGGCTCATCGGAGAGTTCCCGCTCCCCGATGAATCCGAGAGCGGCGCCGTAACCGAGATCCAGGCCGACTTCCAACCAGGTGAAGATGGCGAACTGGGTTATTTCGAGGTGACCGAGGAGGAGGTAGCGCCCGAGGAAGTCGATGAAGCGGAACTTTCATGGTTAAAGGAATTAAACGAGGCGGGCCCAGCTGACGATGGCGACGACACTGGCGACGACTCTGGCAACGACACTGGCAACGACACTGGCAACGACAACGGTGGCGGCGACAACGGTGGCGGCGACGACACTGGCGACGACACTGGCGACGACACTGGCAACGACACTGGCAACGACACTGGCAACGACACTGGCAACGACACTGGCGACGACACTGGCGACGACACTGGCGACGACACTGGCGACGACACTGGCAACGACAACGGCGGTGGCGAAGACACTGGCGAAGACACTGGAAACGACACTGGCAACGAAACTGGCGAA
>CAJBZP010000044.1 GCA_903960135.1 uncultured Actinomycetes bacterium
GATGGCCGTCGTTACCGAGATCACCGCGACCTCGAATCCGATTACGAGCCCGGCTGACCGCACCGTACCGACTCCAATCACTGCAGTAAGGAGAACTGCTATGGCCCGTAACGGTGGATCCCAGTTACTTATCGCGTCAAAAAGCAGGGCACCGAATCGGATTGCCGGGGGCCGCACCTTTTGCTCCGCCCACAGTTGGTGGCTTAACGGTCGGATCTGCTGCTCAACAGCCTCATGCAGCATTTCCGACGCCTCATGCAGCTGGCGCCCATAGTCTTTGGATGCGTCGATCGTTTCGAGATCCTCAAGTATTGCCGCCCGTGTCCTGGCCACTTCATCGACGACCTCGCTTCGCTTCCTGGTTGACGGAGTTACCAGCGAGCGCTGCGCCGCAACCGCCTGCCAGAACAATGTCTCGAAGGTGGCACGGTAGTTCTTGTTCGCTTGAATCAGATAGCCGAGTGCACCCATCCACGCAGTGCTCATCACCGCTGACGTGAGGATCTGAAATACGGGGCTCACACCAAATCCCATGGGCTGCCAGCTTGAAGCCAGAAGATAGATGACGACACCGCGCACGCCGCCTGCCAAAATGAGGGTCAGCAAGATGGCAACCGGTTTGGTGATGAGCCGCGGTGCAACAAGGCGGGTAAGTAAAACCAACCCACTGAAGGCACCCTGCGATAAGAGTGCGATCACCAACCACGTAAGGCGATCAGGTGCGCCGCGCTCAACGAGTGGAACGGTAAAAACCACCCCGGTGACTCCACCGGGTATGTACCACAACAGGGCGCTGTTAGACAGTGCCGCCGGTGTCGCCCAACGGTGCCAACTACTGACGCTATTCGTACCCATCAAGTTTTCCGGTGAGTTTTAGGTACTCCTGCGTAAGGATCACTCGCAGATTTCCATCATCGGGTGAGACACCTAAGCGCTCAGCAAGCCGCGCGATAATTTTTTCGACCGCGCTACTGCTAGTGCCGCGCTTCGCCGCTATTTGTGCATTGCTCAGCCCCTGCACCACATCTCGCAGCACTTCACTTTGCGCTTGGGTGAATGTCGGGCCGGCCGCGACGGGCCGCGATCTGGTAGCCACCGGTTTGGTGGCGGCCGCGAGGACGGCCTGCACCACGCTCTTCATGTCGTGCACATCGCGCTTGCGCAGATGGATCCCGCCCTTGGGCAGCGGCGGTAGGTTTGAGGCAACCAGCCTCGGGTCGTCATAGGTTGTTAGCAGCACGATGCCGATCTTCGGGAATCGTTCACGCAGCGCTTTGGCCAGATCAAGCCCCGTGGGCCCACTCCCCAAGTCAAGATCCAAGAGAGCCACATGCACGGTGTTCAAGTCACCAAGTGCCAAACATTCACTCGCCTTGCCTACCGCAGCAACGACCTCGAAACTCTTGCTGGCAAGGGCCGCCGTTAATGTGGTGCGCGTAAAGGCGTCGTTGTCAACGATTACAACTCGGCAGCGACCCATGGCGAAAGCATCTCACCAACCTGCGGAGCTTCGCTAGTAAACCCCGATTGCGGCAAGGCGTTTTACTAGGTACGGGGAAAAGTAGCCGGTGTACTTGGCCTGCAAGATCGCATCGCGCCAGTCTGATCCCGTGACCAGCTCGCGGCAACCAGGTTGCGCACAAAGGCACCGGAATTCGTCGTAGTCGGATGCATCACACATCGCGTAATCAAAAGTCAGTTCTTCGCCGGCCTCGATATCGCGCATCGCTACGAGCAATGCCGAACCCGACATCCCGCAGTTCGGCTCGCAGGAGTGATTGAGCATGTCACCTGGCTCAGGGGTGTCGGATGAGACTAGATATAGGTCATCGTCGACCTGGATGGATCGGCCCTGCCGATCATGGCTCATGGTGGAGAGCACCTCGCGGGAGACTATCCAGCCACCGAAGGCCGCGACGGTCTCACCTTTGCCGATCGGCTCGACCACGAACGAACCCCATCCCTTTTCTCCTGCCGGGCGCGCCTGCGCCTTGGGCGTGAGCCAGTTGAAATCCATCCGACCGCCTTTCTCGTTCGAACACCGGCGGGCCACCTTGGACCGCATGTGCGTCAATTAGCAAAGAGCGAGAAGTGTGCCATATGAAAGTGAACAGCACGACCAGGGCTGCTGGCTCCCCCATAGGGGCGGGTACCGTTAGACCGTGATTGACCCCCAGATCCTGCGCACCGACCCGGAACGGATTCGCGAATCCCAGCGCCGGCGCGGTGAAAACGTGGAACTGGTTGACTTTCTGGTGGCTGCCGACGTCACCAAGCGAGCCGCCCAACAAGAGTTTGAGGACTTAAGGGGTCGGCAAAATACCCTCAGCAAGGAGATTGGCCCCCTGCAAGGTGCCTTGAAGCAGGCCGCTGACGCAGCAACCAAAGCCGAAGTTCAAACCCGGGTTGCTGCCCTCATGGCCGATGCCAGTGAGTTGGCCGAACAGGTAAAGACCGCCGAAGCCACCTTCAACGCCGCCAGCGCGGCCGCGGACCTGCTTTTGTTGCAGCTCGGCAATCTGGTCAACGTGGAATCACCGGTCGGGGGCGAGGCCGATTTCAAAGTTCTCCAGCAGGTCGGCACCCCACGTGATTTTGCCGCTGAGGGATTCGAACCGAAGGATCACCTAGATATTGGTGAACTGCTCGGGGCAATTGACACCGGCCGCGGCGCTAAAGTCTCCGGCGCCCGCTTCTTCTATCTCGTCGGGGTCGGTGCGCAATTGGAGTTCGCCCTCCTTAACCTCGCCATGGCGCAGGCGATGGGCAACGGCCTGATCCCGGTAATCACCCCGACGATGGTGCTACCCAGCGCCATGGAAGGCACCGGCTTCTTGGGGCAGGCGGCAGAGAACGTGTACCGCATTGAAAGTGACGACATGTACCTCGTCGGCACCTCCGAAGTCGCCCTCGCCGCCTTTCACGGTGACGAAATCATTGACGCCGATCAACTCCCCTTGCGCTATGCCGGCTGGTCCACCTGCTTTCGTCGCGAGGCCGGCTCCTACGGCAAGGACACCCGCGGCATCATCCGCGTGCATCAGTTCGACAAAGTCGAGATGTTCGTGTTCACCACGCCCGAAGATGCCGAAGCCGAACATCAGCGGCTACTGCAGTGGGAGAAAGACTTCATGGACGCCCTCGAGATCCCATACCGCGTCATCGACGTTGCCACCGGCGATCTCGGCTCTAGCGCCGCACGCAAGTTCGACATCGAGGCTTGGATCCCAACCCAAGGCACCTACCGCGAGGTGACGAGCACGTCGAACACCACCGAGTTCCAGGCCCGCCGGTTGAAGATCCGCATGCGTGCCGGCAAGGAGGTGCGACCCTTGGCAACCCTCAACGGCACACTTTGTGCCATGCCGCGCGTCATCGTCGCGATCCTCGAAAACCATCAGCAGGCCGACGGCTCCGTTCGTATCCCGGCCGCCTTGCAACCTTTCCTTGCAGGTCAACAAGTGTTCACCCCGAAGGCATAGTGTCCAACAGATGTCACAGCTCGCCTTGCCGGCAGATTTCTTCCCTGAACTCATCGCCCTAGATATTGACGACACCCTCACCGAACACATGGGCACCGTCGGCGAACGAGTGATCGACGCCGTAGCCGCCATTCGCGCCGCCGGGGTGCAAGTGGTGCTAGCCACCGGGCGCTCGCTGTCAACCACCGCTCCGGTCGGCCGGGCCCTCGGCCTTGACGGCTGGGCTGTTTGCAGTAACGGCGCGGTGCTGGCGACCATCGAGCCCCAATCGGTGATCGACGCAATAACTTTTGACCCCAAGCCCGTCCTTGACCAATTGGTCGAGCAACTACCCGATGCCATCTTCGCCGTCGAAGACGCCCACGGCATCTTCTTGACGACGCGGACTTTCGGGGCCGATGCGCTGGGGATGTCCATCCGCGAGGTCGCCTTCGAGCACCTGACCGTCAACCCGGTTGTTCGACTTGTCGTGCGCAGCGAGGATCACCGCGAAGACGGCTTCGGCGAGATCGTCAAGCAAATGGGCTTGCATAGCGTGATCTTCGGCATCGGCGATCTCGCCTGGATGGATATCGGGCCCGTCGGCGTCAACAAGGCGACCATGCTCGCCAATCTCTGCACGCGCCTTGACATCAACCAGGCCAACACCTTGGCGATCGGCGACTTCACCAATGACATTGAAATGCTCAGGTGGGCCGGCGTCGGGGTCGCAATGGGCTCGGCCTCAGCTGCCGTCATGGCTGCCGCCGACACCGTTACGAGTTCCACCCCGGGCATTGGGGTGGCCGAGGTGCTAGACGCCCTCTTGGCTTAGCCGCACCTCAATTTTCCACGGTTCGAGTGGGCACCGACGTCCGAAGGGTTGAACACATCGGTATACGAGTGGTATACCTTGGGCATGACCGCCACCACAATCAAGGTTTCAGCCGAAACCCGAGATCGAGTTAACGAGTTAGCGGCTAGCCAAGGATTAACCGCCGGGAGCATGATCGAAAAGGTGCTCGCCGACTACCTCTGGCGCCAGGAAGTAGCCCTGGCAAAGCAGCAAATGCTGGACGCGCC
>CAJBZP010000045.1 GCA_903960135.1 uncultured Actinomycetes bacterium
AAGAGCGCTTCTCCTGCAAGAGGTTTGGGGTTACGACTACTTTGGAGGTACGCGGACCGTTGACGTTCACGTCCGTCGCCTTCGAGCGAAGCTTGGCGTGGAGGACGAAGCGCTGATTGGTACCGTGCGAAATGTCGGATACCGATTTGTGCCCCAGCGCACCGACGACTCCACCTTGGCGACTTTGGACTCCTCGGCTGTTGCCCGCTCATCGAGCACGTAATCCCGTGCCCGACCTAGAAGTCACCTCACATCTAAGTGACGATGAGACCGAGGAAGTCTCAGAACTAGTAGAGCGCGTTACGCATGCCGATGGCCTGCATCCGCTGTCAGAGCACGTCTGGCTTCACGTGCGCCACGGTGGCGACCTACATGACCAACATTTCCTGATGCGTAGCGATGGCATCCTCGTCGGGTATGCGCACCTAGACGCTACTGACAAAGTCGCCGGCCCGAGTGCCGAACTTGCAGTTCATCCACAATATCGGCGCAACGGGATCGGGCATACCCTCGTGCAGTCAATGCTCGACGAAATACCAGGCCAGCCACTTCGGCTGTGGGCACATGGTGAGCAAGCAGCAGCGATTGCACTGGCACGCTCCATGAATTTCATTGACAGTCGAGTGCTCTGGCAGATGCGTCGATCCCTGCGAGCGCCACTTAGCCAACCCAATTTGCCTGCCGGTATCACCCTGCGAAGTTTCAATCCCAAACTGGATATGGACTCGTGGCTCGCTGTCAATCACCGCGCCTTTGCCGACCACCCCGAGCAGGGCGGGTGGCAGCTGCCTGATCTTCAGCGACGGATGCAGGAGCCCTGGTTTTCGACCGAAGGCTTCATTTTGGCTATCGCAGCGGCCACCGGAGACATCGCCGGATTTCACTGGACCAAAGTTCATGGGGCATCCGGCCATGCACCGCATGCGCACGAGGAGATCGGTGAGGTTTACGTGGTCGGTGTAGATCCGGCCTGGCAGGGTGCCGGCCTCGGCCGGGCGCTCACCATCGTTGGGCTGCAATACCTGAGAAACCTCAGCCTCGCTCAGGCGATGCTCTACGTCGACGCCACCAATGGTCCTGCTATCGCCCTCTACACCAGCTTGGGTTTTGCGCGCTGGGACACCGATGTTCTCTATTCGCAGGATGCTCGCCATTAGTTGTTAACCTGACTATGGGAGCATCAGGCCATGACCGTCAGCCAGGAGAACCCCGACAACTCGCCAATTGCCGCGAGCCCGGAGCCAATCACGAGCGTAGACCGCTTCCTCGATCGCGAATTATCTTGGCTGGCATTCAACCAGCGGGTCCTTGAGTTAGCCGAGGACGACCGCCTACCGGTTCTAGAGCGCGCGAAATTCCTCGCAATCTTCGCCAGCAATCTAGATGAGTTCTTCATGGTTCGAGTTGCCGGGCTCAAACGCCGCATCGCCACCGGTATCGCGGTTCGAGCCGCGAACGGCCACACCCCTCGCGAAGTTCTTGAAAACATCTGGGAGCGCGCCCACGCAATGCAGCGTGAGCAGGCTCAGGTTTTCCACGCAGACGTCATTCCCGGACTGCTAGAGGCCGGGATCGAATTACTCCGTTGGCAAGACCTCACTCAAAATGAACGCGCCGATATGGACCGATTCTTCGATGCGCAGGTGTTCCCGGTGCTTACTCCACTTGCGGTGGACCCGTCACACCCATTTCCTTATATCAGCGGACTCTCACTCAACCTCGCCGTTGTGGTGCGCAATCCAGTCAGTGGCACCGAGCTGTTCGCCCGCGTCAAGGTGCCCCCATCGTTGCCCCGATTCGTTAAAGTTGCACCCCAGCGCTTTGTGCCACTTGAAGATGTAATCGGTGCGCACCTCGACGATCTATTCCCAGGCATGCAGATTCTGCAGAATCACTCATTTCGAGTAACCCGCAACGAGGATGTAGAAGTCGAGGAGGATGACGCCGAGAACCTCCTACTGGCGCTGGAACGCGAGCTCATGCGGCGCCGCTTCGGCCCACCAGTACGCCTTGAGGTCGAACAGTCAATCGACCCGCACGTACTCGAATTGCTCATGAGTGAACTCGACGTGAACGAGCACGAGGTCTTTCGGATACCCGGCCCACTCGACCTCACCGGACTCTGGGATTTTTACGCATTGGATCGTGATGACCTAAAACTTCGAAAGTTCGTCTCAAAGACCTCACGGCAACTTGCTGGTGTCGAGTCGGCATCAGCGCCTGATGTCCTCGCCTGTATTCGCGAGCGCGATATTTTGCTGCACCACCCTTATGACTCATTCTCAACTAGCGTCCAATTATTTCTTGAGCAGGCCGCCGTTGACCCAAATGTGCTCGCAATCAAGCAGACTCTTTACCGCACGAGCGGTGACTCCCCAATTGTGGATGCGCTCATCACCGCAGCCCAAGAGGGTAAGCAGGTGCTTGCCATCGTCGAAATCAAGGCGCGCTTTGATGAAGAGAACAACATCGCCTGGAGCCGTAAACTTGAGGAAGCCGGAGTCCATGTTGTGTATGGGCTAGTCGGTTTAAAGACGCACAGCAAGTTGTCAATGGTGGTGCGTAATGACGGTGATCAACTCCGCCGCTATTGCCATATCGGCACCGGGAACTATCACCCCAAGACCGCGCGTCTGTATGAGGATTTCGGCCTGCTCACCTGCAGCACGTCAGTCGGTGATGACGTTGCTAATCTTTTCAATGTCCTGTCCGGCTACTCGATGAACACCGAGTACGACCGATTGCTCGTAGCCCCGCACTCGGTGCGCTCAGGGTTACTAGAGAGGATCGACCGTGAGATCGAGCACCATGAACAAGGTCGGCCCGCACGAATCCGATTCAAGGTAAATGCACTTGTTGATGAGAAAGTAGTCGATGCTCTTTACCGAGCTTCCGCCGCCGGAGTTCCCGTAGAAATATGGGTTCGCGGCATCTGCTCACTGCGCCCTGGCGTGCCGGGACTTAGTGAAAGTATCCACGTGATCAGCATCCTCGGCCGATTCCTCGAACACTCACGTTGCTACGGATTCGAAAATGGCGGAGTACCCGAGCTTTGGATCGGATCAGCCGACATGATGCACCGCAATCTTGACCGCCGGGTGGAGGCACTCGTACAGTTGCGTGACCCGCAGCATCTCACCGAGATCAACGAGTTATTCGATCTTGCCTTCGATGCGGGCACGTCAGCGTGGGACTTAAATCCTGATGGCTCATGGACCCGCCGCACTCGCAGTGCCGACGGTGCCCTACTCCTCGATTTCCAAGAGACCCTTATCGCGGGTAACCGAGGTACTTCGTGACACCTGCGCAAGTACACCGCGAAATTGAACGCAAACTGCGGGTGCCTGCCGAGTTCGAGTTTCCCGATCTGCAAGGCAGCGCGGTAATTGGTTCCTGGGAACCCGGTGCGCCATTTGAGATGACCGCCGTCTACTACGACACTCCTGAGCTTCGGCTCTTCCGGTGGCGGATAACCATGCGCCGGCGAGTTGGGGGCAAGGATGCTGGCTGGCATCTCAAACTCCCGGTGGCAAAAGCTGATGGTTCCGCACGTGATGAACTTCAGTTGCCACTTGAAGCGGGGGCACCCGGTGTCGTGCCTGCCACCCTCGCCGACATCGTTTCGCCCCTAGTTCGAGATGCACAGTTAATGCCTTTGGTCACGGTAACCACGAGCCGTACCCCTTATTTGGTGTTGGATTCGAACGGCTCCGGAATTATCGAAATCGTCGATGATCGGGTTGTCGTCTCGGAGACTGCAAATCAAACTACGACCAGTTTCCGCGAGATCGAAGTCGAGGCGCTAGATGCCGAGGATGACACCGCACTCGCCCTGATGGATTCGATAGCTGCAGCTTTCATCAATGTTGGCGCCGTTCCTGGTTCAACAAGTAAGGCTGCGAGCGCATTTGGTGCACGCGCTACCGCGCCGCCGGATATCCCGGCTATGCCAATGACAACCCGCGAGGGAGTTGCGATCGACGCAATTCGCTCAATCATTGGGGAGCACGCGCGGCATTTACTCTTTGCCGACGTAGGCGTGCGGCGCGATGCCGAGGATTCCGTGCATCAGATGCGAGTTGCGGCCCGTCGGCTACGCAGCACCTTACGTACTTTCGGTCCGCTGCTTGATGACGAGTGGACGGCCACCCTGACCGAGGAGTTAGCTTGGATGGCCCAGGAGATGGGGGCAATACGCGATACCGAGGTGCTACTTAAGAGGCTCATCAAGGATGCGAAGATCTTGGCTCCCAATGACGATCTAGCACCAACGGCAATCAAAAGATTGCTGGAGGCCCGCTTGATCAGCGCCCGAGCGGGCGCGCTAGCCGGGCTTCGCAGTGACCGGCATGAGTACCTATTGGAAGATCTGGTAACCGCAGCGCGCGAGCCGAAGGTAAAGGACGACGCGTACTTACCTTGCGAAGAGGTGCTGCCAAAACTTGTCGCACGTGAATGGTCCGCCTTGCGTAAGTCCGTGAGCGGGCTTCAAGAGGACACCCCGAGCACCGTCTGGCACCGAGCCCGAATCAAGGCCAAGCGTGCGCGCTATGCCGTCGAGGCCGTGTCCCCGATTTTCGGGCCCGCAGCGGCGGCATTTGGGAGCGCACTTGCAGACGTCACCGAGGTGCTTGGCGAACATCAGGACACCTATATTGCCCAACATCTACTTCTTGAGCTAGTAGACAAGGCCGACGGGCCCACCGCTTTCATGCTCGGGCGCCTCTACTCCTATGAAATTGAGCGTGAAATGGCATACCGTGACGACTTCATCAACCTCTGGCCCGAGGTTCGCAAAGCCGCCAAGCGCTCAGGCTTGGTGTAACCAGGTGGCTAATGGTGAGCTAGTCCGCGCAGCCGGAGTGGTCCTATTGCGGGGCACCCCAGACGATCGCGAAGTCCTCATCGTGCATCGACCTCGTCGTAGCGACTGGTCACTGCCAAAGGGCAAAGTGGACCCAGGCGAGCACGTGCTCGCCGCAGCCGTGCGTGAGTGCATGGAAGAGTCAAGCCACCTACCACAACTGGGTGCCCCGCTACCTACTTTGGCTTATAACGCACTTGGCCGACCCAAGCAGGTGCAGTACTGGGCAGCATCCGTACGAAGCAGTGAGAGTTTTATTCCTAATGATGAAGTTGATGAAATCCGCTGGCTACCAGTCAGTCAGGCACGGCACCAACTTACTTACGAACACGATGCCGATACCGTTGAAGCGGCAACCGCTCTGCCAACGACGGTACCGCTGATAGTCCTGCGCCACACCCAAGCGGTTAAGCGCGCTGACTTCAGCGGGGCAGGTGATGTGATGCGCCCCCTGAGCGACAAAGGTAGGTCACAAGCCAAGTCCTTGATTCCATTGCTTGACTCATTCGGCATTGAAACGGTGCACTCATCTGATGCCACCCGTTGCCTTGAAACTGTTGCGGGACTGGCCGCCTTCCTAGATGTCAAGGTGCACTTTGAATCCACACTTAGCGAAGAGGGATTTGAACTGGACCCGAAGCAGGCACGGAAGCGAATGATGCAGCTTTCAGAGCAACGAAGCCCGACGGTCATCTGCTCACACCGACCTGTGCTGCCTGCCCTCATGCGGGCCATAACATCGACCTTGGATGTCGAAGTTGCCCCGGAAATCTGGGATACCAAACTTTCACCCGGCAGTTTCATCGTCGTGCACCGCGTGTTCAACGAAGTTGAACGACCACGCGTGATAGCTATCGAACGGCACGACCTTGCTGAGGTCTAGATTTACTCTGCAACACCGATAAATGCATTTGCCCGCTTACCGGTCGATCGCACTAGTACCGCGCAGGTGCCTGCTGCTCGCATTTGCACCCCGGCCTTAACCACTTTGCAAATAGTGGGGGTGGACGTACTCAACTTGGTAGTTGCCGAATACTTCAGACCAGACCACTTAGCGACAGTCTTGGACTTGACCGTCCGTCCAATGCTTGCTGTGCCATCAACCGCGAC
>CAJBZP010000046.1 GCA_903960135.1 uncultured Actinomycetes bacterium
GCCTACCGCTCCAACTCCACAACGTTCGCAAGCATGGGCAAAATTTGCGCCCGGGGCTCGATACGCAAATATTCACCTTGTTGTATCTTGTGGGCCCCCAACTATTTAGGAGCAGATCGTGGCCGAAGTTGTTGAATTCACCCTGAACGTCAAGCCAGGGCATTACACAGACGTACTTGACCTCTACTCCGAGTTCGCCCATACATACATGGAACTAAACCCAGCCCTGATCAGCCTCCTTGTCGTTGGCGATGAAGGTGTCGGGGTGGTTCGCGGCATCGGTGTTTACGGCGATCACGACGAAGCCGCTGCCGTCAACAGCGATGTCTTCTTCGGCGCCTTTATGGATGCGATCGAGCCGCTGATTGAGGGTGCGCCCAGCCGCGTTCTGCTTGATCTCGTGCACGCTTGGAGCAAGTAAACCTGTTTGTGGGCGGATGCTTGGGAGTACCAAGCATTCGCCCGTGCTCATTTCCTACCCGCTTTAGCCCGCGTTGTAGGTAGTCCGCATCGGGTCGACGAGCCCGTTGATCACACTAACGGTGTGTCTTGGGCTCTTGGCTGTGTAGACCACACCAGGGGTCGGGTTCTTGCCCGGACCACCATCGTTGTAAAGCGGTAGGTAGCCACCACCGTCAGCCGGAATATCCAAGAAGGCAATGCTCTTGGCTGCCTTAGCGCTGCCCGACAGGATTATGTCGATCTGATTCTCACTGTCCTCTTGATAGCACTCGTCGTACGTCTTCGCCTTCTTGCCAAGGTCCGCTAGCCCAACGACGGTTATCGGCTGCCCATCAATCAGGTATTCCTGGCCCGCATTAACCAGAGGTATCAGCTTGCCCTTCCGATCACGGGCGACCAGGCGGAAATAATTGCGGTAGTCCGCTGGGTAAAGCCCGCGCACCCCATTTGGCGAAAGCGCACCGCCCACCGTGAGCATTCGCACGCGAAACTCAGCAGCCTTTTTCCCGAAAATCGAAATCCCGTCATTCGGCAACAGGTTCTTGCTCACTGGCTCGGGGCCACCTTCACCCAGAGTCGACATGTGGGTAATCTTCGCGGCAATTACTCGAGGCCCCGTCCAAAGAGTTGGGTCTGCGGGCTGGGTGTCATAGGGAGTTTTATCGTTTGTCATGGTCATGCCCACAGCACTAACGAGGCGACCACGCGGGCCAACTAATTGCAGTGGCGTCGCATCGGCCACTACCTCAACCTTTACCGGGTACTTAACAGCTGGATCACTTTTTGGCAGTCGATTGCCGAATTCACCATTAAGGATAAGCACTGATCGCTCGTTATATTCAAAGTTCGGCATCACACCAGCCGAGATCGCTGGGGCGATGGTGCCGTCGTTTAACGTTACTTTGAAATCAGACCCATCAAGGGTGCTGGGTAGCGCGGGCCAAGAGGTCTGCACCTGCACCACATCGGTGTTGTGCACGCCCGCGATGCCCGTTACGCCGTAGTACTGCTCAGGTGAAACCGCGGTGGTGTGCGATACCTGGGTTGGCTTCGTACTGCATGTCTTGGCTGCAATCTCGCTCCAGGCCCCACCAGCTGCAACAACAGCCGCCTTCGCCGTGGCTTCGTCTTTCGAATCAGCGCCAGGAACCCCGATGATGTCCGTGAAGTTCAAGGTGAGCGACATGATGCGCGGCACGGTATCCCACATATCAGCACCAATGATGACATCAGCCTTTAACAGCGGGGCGATTGTCACCGGCTCCGGTGCTGGGGCAGCAGAAGCGCCGACCGGAAGCAGCGCCCAGGAGGCCGCAGCTAAGGATAGGGCGAGCGTTACCGCGATTGTTCGGCAACTTTTTCCCTCGGACACCAACAGCTCCTCAACTTAACTATCGAGCGGAATTATCATGCTATAGCGGAATACGCAAAGGCCTGAGCAAATCGTCAAGGGAATCCCACTTTCGCGCTACCTGCCCATTCCGGTGGCCGGTTAGCCCCGGATGTGTTCCTATAGGTGGGTGACTGAACAGGGCCCGACCCCACGGGTGGCGCAGGGGGCTCCGGTTGGCCGGCGCATTGTGCTCGGCATGGTGGGCCTTGGCGCCCTTGGCATCATCTTCGGTCGCACCGCCTCGCAGGCCGTCAACTCCACCGTGGCAACTGCCGCACCAGGGTTATCCGGCGTGCTGCCCGGTACCGGCGGCTTTCGTATCTACACCGTGACCAATGGGTACCCCGACTACAACGCGGAGAAATACCGGCTCACGGTTACCGGATTGGTAAGCACTCCCCTTTCGCTGTCCCTTGCCGATCTTGGCGACCTACCGCAAACCGGAATGACCAAGGACTTTCAATGCGTAACCGGTTGGCGAGTTGATGACGTGCCGTGGTCGGGTGTCTTACTAAGCGATGTGTTGACGGCAGCCGGCGCCGATCCGTCAGCAGGTGCCCTGCGATTCATCTCATTCGATGGCGCTTATACCGAGTCGCTAACCATGGAGCAGGGGTTGCGCCCCGATATCTTGGTTGCCACCACGATGTTCGGCAAACCCTTGACCTTGGAACACGGCGCCCCGGTACGGTTGTATGTCGCACCGATGTATGGGTACAAGTCACTGAAGTGGCTTTCGGGCATCGAGGTTGTCACAACCGTGGTGCCCGGCTATTGGGAGGAACGCGGCTACTCGGTAGATGCTTGGGTTGGCAGCTCGAATGGGATGACCGATGAGCCAATCGCCTGAGCCCGGCACCTTGTTGCGGTTCACCGCTGCCGAGCGCTGGACGCACCGCACCTTAGGCATCTTGATGGGTGTGCTCCTGATTACCGCAGCGATGCTCTATCTGCCAGGGGCCAGTGCCGTCATCGGCAATCGACCGCTGATGCGCAATGCGCACGTCATCTCAGGTTTCCTCCTACCCATCCCGATCATCGTCGCCTGCTTCTTTTGGGCGTTTAGGCAAGACCTGCGCCGACTTAACCGATTTTCACCAAATGACTGGAAATGGCTGCGCTCCGGCAAGAACCGAGGTGGCAACACCCCGGTTGGTAAATTCAATGCCGGGCAGAAGTTGAACTCGGCGTTTGTCCTCGGCTCCATCATCGTGCTGCTCGTCACGGGGTTGGTGATGTACTTCAACCGCTTCTTTCCCGATGACATACGCACTGGCGCCACTTTCGTTCACGATTGGTTGGGGCTGCTTGTCGCTATCGTCACTGCCGGTCACATTTGGATGGCCTATGGGGATGCGACGGCCCGCAAAGGCATGCGTACAGGCTCAGTACCGGTTGAGTGGGCCGAGCAAGAGCATGGTGAGTGGGCTAACGAGGTTCGGTCTTAGCTCGAATTACCGCCGCGATGTCAGCTACATCTGCAAGCTCTCCGGTGACGACTGCAATTACGAAGTTATATGCCTCGTCATTGGTCAAAGTAAAACGAAAGCCGTTCATACCCAAAAAAGAGATCGTGGCCGCTAGCGCCAATCGTTTATTCCCATCAACGAGTGCGTGGTTCTTTGCCAAGGAGTGCAGCAGTGCCGCGGCCTTTTCGGGCCATTCAGGGTAAGCATCTGAGCCAAAAACACTCGCTTGGGGGCGCGCAAGTGCTGACTCGAGTAAGCCCGCATCGCGTACTAGAGGCGGTGCACCAAGTGTTCGTTGCGCGACATACATGAGCTCTTCATAGGAAAGGTAAATCACTGCCCTAGCCGCTCAAGGGCCTCGGCGTACCTTGGCAGTTCACCGTCAAGAATTTCATCCAGCAACTGCTGGCGCCCATTGCGTTCAATATATTCACGCACTGCTTGTCTTACGATCTCCTGACGAGACCTTTGCTCTCGAGCTGCCTGCGCACTCAACGCCTGTACTTCGTCGTCCGGAAGCCGCAATGTCATTGCCATGCCGGAATGATACCAGAGTGATACCACTATTGCATCAGCTGCGACCCAGCCAAAAATCCAGCCAGCGCACGAATATCAGGCCGGCGATGATCAGGTAGGTGCCGGCCACAAGGAACCACCGCAAGGCCCCGGCGATCTCGGCCACCCCGGCGCCGAGGTTGATGCGGCCGCTGACCAAGTTATCGACAGTGACATTCCAGAAGATCAAAATGGTGACGGCCCAGACGATCATGCACCACGGGCACAGCGCCCCGATGACATAAAGGCTTTGCCACATCAGCCAGATCATGAACGAAACCCCGAACAGGGCGCCGATATTTAGCCCGATCCATACCCAGCGCGGCAACTCGACTTTGGCCAGGGCCAGCACGCCGAGGGTTATCACCACGGCGAAACCGATCAACCCGAGGATCGGGTTGGCGAAACCGAATGCGGAAGCCTCCTCGGTTAGCAGCACCGACCCGCACGAAACCACCGGGTTGATATCACAAAACAGCGAGGCAGCCGGATCTGCCAGCAGCGCGAACTTGTCAATGATCAGCTCCATGGAGGCGATCAAGCCGATGCCGCCGCCTACGGTCAAGATCCAAGGAGTGGCACGAGACATAACCTATTGATATCACCCCGCGAGGCTCTTAGCCTCCTTGGACCAGCGGAAGCCGCCATTCGATGGCCACGTCACAGATCACCAGGCCGCGCGCCTGATAGTTAGCCAGTGCCGTGGGTGCATCCAACTCGCAGGTGTGGACCCAGACCCGCTCAACCCCTGGCAGTAACCACGCTTCGCGCAAACCCGCACTGAGCAGCCAGCCGCCCAGCCCTTGACCGATGAACTCGGCGAGTAAGCCGAAGAAGGCAACCTCAACTTCGGGTCCTTGCTGATCCAGTTCGACGTAACCACATATCTCGCCTTCGACCAGCCCGAGGAATAAGTGATGGTTATCACGGTTGGCCCACCCGGCCCAATCCGCATCGGTCCATGCGGCCCGATCAAACCACCCCCAGGCTCCCCCAACGCGCTCATAAAGCCCAGCACTTAGCTCCGCCTTGTTGGCAACGGCCCGTTGCCACTGCACCGCGGATTTCGGTACCCGACCGGGCACCACCGCTGCGCGATCGAGTTGTTGCAGTGTCCACACCTTGACCGCCCGGGCGCCCGGGTGGCCTTCGTCAACGAGAGTCATCCGATGCCCGCGTTAGGCCCGCACGCTATTTGCAATATCGCGCAGCCCAGCGACCAAGCGGTCGACGTCATCATGGTTGGTATAAGGCGCCAACCCAACCCGGACAGCGCCACGCTCCCCGAGCCCAATCCAGTCGGCCGCCTCGATTGCGTAGAAAGAACTAGCCGGCGCATTGACACCGACCTCGGCCAACGCGTGGTAGATCAGGTCACTGTCAACACCATCGATGCTGAACAACTCGGTGGGCGTGCGATGCGGTGCGTGGCAATAAAGCCTGATACCTGGCACCGACTCAAGACCGGCACGTAGGTATGAGTGCAGTGCATCCTCATAAGCCTCAAGGGCGGCCATCGAGCGCACGATGCGATCTCGCCGGCTCATCGTGGCCTCCTCCCCTGGCACCAGATCCGCTAGAACGTCAATCGCGGCAGTAACACCGGCGAGTAACTCATAGGGCAAGGTGCCAAGCTCGAAGCGCTCGGGCACCACCTCGGTGCTCGGACGCAACTTGTCAGGGTGCAACGTCTCAAGCAGTGCCGGTGATGCCGCGAGCATCCCAAGATGTGGGCCGAGAAACTTATAAGGCGAGCAGATGTAGAAATCCGCGCCGATCGCCTGCATATCGACGGCTGCATGGGCGGTCAGGTGCACCCCATCGACATAGAACAGCGCCTGGGTGCGATGCACGGCTTTGCCGATCGCCACTAGATCAGGCCGGGTGCCCAAGAGATTAGATGCCCCGGTGATCGCTACCAGCCGCGTATTCTCATTGAGTAGCTTGGTGACGTCCTCGACCGACAGCACCCCGGTCGCTTTATCAAAATCAACCCATCTAAGGGTTGCACCAGAATTCCGTGCATAGGTGACCCAGGGACGCACATTGCCATCGTGGTCAAGGCGAGTGACGACGATTTCGTCACCTGGTCCCCAACTCTGGGCGAGCGTGCGGGCGATATCGAAAGTGATGTCGGTCATGCTGCGGCCAAAGACGATGCCTCCCGGATCACCATTTACTAGATCAGCGCCAGCCCGCCGCGCGGCCAAGGTGATGTCATCGGCATTTATCTCCGCACCCGTCACGCGAGCCCGATTCGACAGTGGGCTAGTTAATGCAGATGCAATGGCGGCCGCCACCACCCCCGGGGTTTGGGTGCCACCCGGGCCATCAAAGTAGGCCACTTCATCAGCAAGGGCTGGGATACTGGCCCTAATGCGAGTTACGTCGTAGGTCATAGCTTTTCCCAGGTCATGGTCACACCTAAGCAGAGACATCCCACCAAAGGGTGGCCACCTGCCTTGGTTGGTCATCACCTTGCTGGATCAGCGCGGCCGCCACCTCCGCGTCTTGATCTTCGCTTAGGCAAAGTCGAATGCGCGCGAACTTGATGCGGTCCGCCTCGGGCATCGCAACCCGCTTACCCCAAGTCTCATCTACCCAAATCTCCAACCGAGCATCGAATCCCAGCGCCTTGGCGATTGCAAACAAATCCTCAGCGGTCGGCTCGGTGGGACGGTCTAGATCCCAGAACTTCTTCCACAACGGGTTGAGGTGGGTGAGTGGATGCTGAAATGGGATTTCCAGCACCACTTTCTTGACCGCGTGTGAATTGAGAGCTTGTAAGAACGGCACGATGTCAGGAACATTGAAAGCGACGTGGTGACACACCACTACGTCGGCAGCTGGCACCCCATCGGCAACCGCCGGCCAATCACCGAGAAACTCCTCGTGCCGCACGCCGCGCCGCGCCGCGGCTTCGGCGAACTCATCGAGCATGCCCTGCTGGTGATCAACCGCGATGACGGTGCCGGCCGGTGGCACTAGGGCAAAGGCGGCGCGGCCACCGCCGCTGCCGATATCAAGAACGCTGCCACCGATCGGTACTGCGGCCCGCGCTATTTGGTGCGACTTGGAATCGGGAATGGTCTCGGTGGCGGTGAACATGGCAACCGGATGGATCCACGGCGGGGTGGTTACTTGACTCAAAATCTCATCGGGGATAGCCCACGAGGCAAGGTCCGTGCGCCACTTTTCCGCCATCGCCGCTAACTCAAGTTCCATAGCAGCACCGTACTGCGCCCATCGCCCCGACGGCTTGTCGGGAAACTCGTGCGTGCAAGCCACTATTCTTCGATACGTGAGCGATGTGAAGCAGCACCCACTGCAGGCCTTGATCGGCGGGCCGCGCGGCGCCCTCGAAAGCATCCTGCCGCCATTGGCTTTCATCACTACCTATATCGCCACCGGCGACAACATGACACTTGCGGTCAGCGTTGCCGTCGGGCTCGGTCTCGTCTTCGCCATCTGGCGACTGGTGCAAGGTAAGCGCCCCACGCGGGTTCTAGGGGCCTTGCTCGTGGTGGTTATCAGTGCTTACGTAGCCGCGCGGACTGGCAGCGCGGCGGCATTCTTCTGGCCGCGAGTATTGCTAAATATCGCTTCCGGTTTGGCATTTGCCATCTCCATTTTCGTCCGGTGGCCGCTCCTTGGGGTGATCGTCGGGCCAATCGTTGGCACCAAGATGCGGTGGCGTAAGGACCCTGATCTCATGCGCGCCTACGCGCGCGCCTCCTGGCTTTGGGTACTGCTGTGCTTCATCCGTGCCGCAGTACTTATCCCGCTGATCGATAACAACTGGCTGTGGGCCCTCGCCGCCTCAGGCGCGCTGTTCTACGCACTTGTTATTGCGACGGTTCTGCTGTCTTGGGTGGTCATCAAGCGCACCCTGCCGGCCGACCACCCCGGTATTCGCAGCCCCCGGGTATCTGAGTGACCCAGCTCTAGCTAACCCACTTGACACTTGGCGCACCAATAAAGTTTGCGCCCCTGCATGTCAGCCATCTGGACTTTGGCCCCACACTCAAAGCACTTCATGCCCTCGCGGCGGTATACATAAACCTCACCACCGTGCCGATCAACCCGCGGCTGGCGTCCCATCGCTTCAGGTAGGTGCGCAGCGCGCACCGTATCGATACGCCCATCCTTTACCCCCAAGGTCATTAGGAAAACAAGATCACTCCAGATGGCGTCGAACTGCTCGCGGGTTAGCAGTCGACCAGGGGTAAATGGCGATAGTTCATGACGAAACAGCACCTCGGCCCGGTAGATGTTGCCGACCCCGGCGAAGATCCTTTGGTTCATAAGGAGCGCACCGATTGGCGCAGCACTTCGGTGCACTCGCTCAAATGCTCGCTCTGGATCAGCTTGCTTGTGGATTGGGTCAGGGCCAATCCGGGCGAGCACCGCTGCCATCTCGCTCGCGGTTAGCAACTCGCACACCGCGGGCCCGCGCAATTGCGCGAAGTTGGTTGCGGCAGTGATTCGCAGTCGAATCAGCCCGGTGTCGTCCGGCTGGGCTCCCTTACCGAATTGCCACTTGCCATAAAGGCCCAGGTGGATATGAATCCAACGCAAGTTGTCGAACCCGATGAACAGGTGCTTACCGCGGGCCTCGGCTTTGGTGAAAGTCTTGCCGCTTACGACCTTCGCGGCGGCGGTGAAACGCCCTTGCGGGCTGGCTACGCGCACCTTCTCACCCTTGAAAGCAGTTGTGAGTTGCCGCGCCTGCCGATGCACAACGTGACCCTCGGGCATTAGTCGAAGAGTGGCTCGGCGGTGCGGGTGCGCTTTATTTCGTAGAACCCGGGGGTCGCGGCCACCAGCAGGGTTCCGTCCCAAAGCAAACCAGCCGCCTCGCCTTTGGGCGCAGGGGTGACAACCGGGCCGAAGAAAGCCACCGGGTTGCCAGCTGCGCCCGGCACACTCAGCACCGGGGTGCCGACATCCTCGCCAACCAGGGCAATACCCCGCTGGTGGCTGACACGCAATTGCTCGTCGACCAAAGTCGTATTGCCAACGGCCGCCAGCTGCGCCGGCAGGCCAACCTCAGCAAGGGACTCGGCGATCACGGTTTCATAATCGTGACGCTGCTGCGGATGAAATCTGGTGCCCATTGCGGTGTAGAGCGGCAGGACCACCGAGTCGCCGTGCTCAAGTTGGGCGGCGATGATCACCCGGACCGGCGCCCAGGCCGCTGCCATCAGCTCCACATACTCCGGTGGCAGCTCCTTACCCGCGTTCAAAACCGCCAAGGACA
The DNA here is from genome assembly GCA_903960135.1 of uncultured Actinomycetes bacterium. Taxonomy (GTDB): domain Bacteria; phylum Actinomycetota; class Actinomycetes; order S36-B12; family S36-B12. Next base: position 9,140 of record CAJBZP010000046.1, read on the forward strand.
TCACGTTCCAGCGGACCTTGACCGCTCGCACCTGCTCCACCTCGAGCATCCACCTGGAGGTCATCCAAGCCCACGGGCACAGCGGATCGAACCAGAAGTCAGCCGTTGTCATCATGGCCATGACCCTAATGGAAGGATCAGCCCATGACAGCCACCGAGAACATCACCAGATCCAGTGCGACGGATCGGGCGCGCCTGCTCGAGTCCCGCTCCTACGACGTCAGCGTCGACCTAACCGGCGACACGCTCTTCACTTCGATCACCACGGCGCGCTTTGGCGCCCGCACCCCAGGCGCCGACACTTGGATCGACCTCATTGCGCCAAAGGTTCACTCGGTGGTTCTAAATGGCGAGAGTCTGGACGTAGCAAAGGCCTTTGATGGTTTCCGAATCTTGCTACCTAATCTGCAGGCCGACAATGAAGTAATCATCACCGCCGAGTGCGCCTACATGAACACCGGTGAAGGCTTGCACCGCTTCGTTGATCCGGTCGATAACGAGACATACCTCTATACCCAATTCGAGTCGGCCGATGCTCGGCGAATGTTCGCCTGCTTCGAGCAACCTGATCTGAAGGCAACCTTCGCGCTCACGGTCACTGCGCCTTCGCATTGGAAAGTTGTCAGCAACTCCCCGAGCCCAGACCCCGAGGTGGTTACCGCCACGATTTCGCGTTGGACCTTTGCGGCCACACCGCGAATGTCGACTTACATCACCGCATTGGTGGCCGGGCCCTATCACGAGGTTCGCGATTCATATACCGGCGAATTTGGCACCTATCCGCTCGGCATCTTCTGCCGTAACTCACTCGCGACGTACCTAGACCCAGAAGATATCTTCGATCTCACCAAAGCCGGCTTTGAATTCTTCGAGAAGCAGTTCCAAATCGGCTACCCATTCGGCAAGTACGACCAGCTGTTCGTCCCCGAGTTCAATGCCGGTGCCATGGAGAACGCCGGTTGCGTCACCTTCCTCGAAGACCTCATCTTTAGATCCCGGGTCACCGACGCCGCATACGAGCAGCGGGCCAACACGATTTTGCACGAGATGGCCCACATGTGGTTCGGCGATCTGGTGACAATGACCTGGTGGGATGACCTTTGGCTCAACGAGTCATTCGCCGAATGGGCCGCGCATTACGCAAACGTGCACGCCACTAGATACGTCGACGCCTGGACGAGTTTCGCCAACCAGCGCAAGGCCTGGGCTTATCGGCAAGATCAACTGCCATCAACCCACCCGATCGCCGCCGACATGGTCGACCTCGATTCGGTAAGGGTCAACTTCGACGGCATCACCTACGCCAAGGGGGCATCCGCACTTCGCCAGCTGGTGGCTTGGGTTGGTGAACCGGAGTTCCTCGCCGGTGTTCACAACTACTTCGTCAAGCACGCCTGGGGTAACACCGAGTTATCGGACCTTTTAAGTGAACTCGAAGCCACATCCGGTCGGGATCTTTCTGGCTGGACCAATGAGTGGCTGCGCACCAGTGGCGTCAACCTCATTCGGCCCCAGTTTGAGGTCGCCGCCGATGGCACCTACTCCGAGTTCACCATCACCCAAGAGCCGCCTAGCGCACCGGCCGGCCTGCCACCGACCTTACGCTCGCACCGCATAGCCGTTGGCCTGTATGACGTAGTTGATGGCGCGCTCACCCGCCGGGAGCGCCTCGAACTTGATGTGGTCGGTGCCAGCACGAAGGTGCCCGCCCTGGTTGGAGTCAAGCAGCCGGACTTACTGCTACTCAATGACGATGACCTGACTTTCGCGAAAGTACGCCTAGACGAAAAATCCTGGCGCACCGCGGTTGAGCATCTTGGCGTGATCGACTCCTCGTTAGCGCGCGCGATCATCTGGGGGGCAGCCTGGGACATGACCCGCGATGCCGAGGTCTCCACCGGTGACTTCCTCGCACTTGTCCTGAGCGGTATCGGCCAAGAGTCCGATATCGGCGTGACTCAAGGGGTGCTGCGGCAACTCAAGTCGGCGGTCGACCAATTTGCAGCCCCCGGGCACCGCGACGACTACCTGCTGCGGATTGCCACCGGCGTACTCGAATTTGCCAAGCAGTCCGAGCCCGGCAGCGATCACCAACTCGCTTTTGCTCGCGTGTTCACCGCCTGCGCTGCAACGCCCGCGCATCTAGCTATCGTCGCCGGACTACTTGATGGCACCACCGTCTGGGACGGGCTGAAAATCGACACCGACCTCCGCTGGTCGCTACTGCAACGTTTGGTCGCAGTGGGCAAACTTGCCGAAGATGCGATTGAGGCAGAGCTTCGAAGTGACGACACTGCAACCGGCCGGCGCCAAGCCGCCGTTGCCTTCGCGGCCCGGCCCACCGCCGTCGCCAAGGAGTTGGCATGGGCCGACATCATCGATCGCACGGATCTGCCGAATGCCATTCTTGAATCCAACATCGGCGGCTTCATGCAGCCGGACCAAGTGGCGCTGCTCGCGGATTATCGAGCGAAGTACTTCGAGGCCCTGCCACGGGTTTGGGAGCAGCGCACGATGGAAACGGCGCAGAGCATCACCATGGGCCTGTATCCGGTGTTCTTGGTTGATGCCCAGACCTTGGCGCAGACCGACGACTTCCTCGCCGGTGATCTGAATTCGGCACTGCGCCGGTTGGTCAGCGAAGGCCGCGATGGTATCGAGCGCGCACTGCGCGCCCGGGCCGCCGACGCCTAACCAGAAAAAATCCAGTTCAGTGGTGAGTTAGTCCGGTTCGTTGAGGTGCAGCACCTTAGGTGCCCGCGCATGCTCGGCGAGTAGCAGCAGGCCGTCGCGGATCCCACCGGCTAGATCATCGGCCTGGAACGAAGAGCGCATGGTAAATGCCCCGAGTTCACATGAACGGTTATCAAGTAGGTACGCAACGGTGGTACCGGTGATGATCTCGATAATTCGGCTATTCGGATCAACGGCAACCAGCACCGAGCTTTCCGGGTCGGCGAGTTTGGCGTGGGCGGCAATGGCCGATTCGCGCTCACCTCGCAGGTCACCGACATAAACCGCGAAGCAGAGCCCGGAAATCTCCCGAGCCAGATCAAGGGCCCGCTGGATCTTGTCGCGGTCGCGGCGGTTTACGCCATCACCAGCGGTCACTTGCCCCACCCCCCACATATGACTTGGAAACCATGTCGATGGCATCGGGTACCCGCGCCGGATCCGGCACGGTCGCGGCACTGGAAATGAACAGCGCAGCACCGGGCACACTTGATGCATCAAGGCTCGAACGACGCATCCAGCCACCGGCTGAAACCGCGACCGCGAAGAACGCGGCAAGGGCTAATGGGATACCCGCGAAGAGCAGAATCGCTTGGAGTGCACTCACAGCATCAACCCTAGACGCTCACCATTTCGCTGCTCCCCCCGGACGGCACCGACCAACCTCATCAACAATTCCGGCTTGGCGTACAAGTCCTCCAAAAGCACCGCAGCGCCAGCGCCATCGGTCATCGGCACTCGCCAATTTGGGTATTCCTGGTCGGTGCCGGGTTGGTTTTGCGCCCGGCGGTCCCCGAAGACATCGGGTAGCGAAACCCCGATAAGCCGCGCCGGTGCGGCTGCCACCGCCCGATGCAGGGCCACCACAAATTCTTCAAGTCCGGCATCGGTACCGAGGTCAACGTCAGGTGCGAGGTAGCCATCGGCGGTCAGCAACCTAGCCCAGGAGTCGCGATCTCGGGCGGCGGCGGCCCGTTCCTCTTCGACCGGGCGGGTCAGTAAGCCGAGTTCGGCGCGGATCCGCACATGTTCATCGCGCAAGAACCCTGCGGTTGGCGGCAAGTCATGGACCGAGACACTCGCCAGCACCTCGCGCCGCCAATCGCGCGGTGGCTTGGCGCTGCCATCGGGATCGGCCTCAAACCACAAAATGCTGGTGCCGATGATGCCACGATCAGCGAGGGCTTCTTGCACCCAGCTTTCAACCGTCCCAAGATCCTCACCGACAACCAGTGCGCCCGCGCGCTGGGCCTCAAGGCACAAAATCCCGAGCATCGCATCATGATTGAGCTTGACGAAGGTGCCCGCAGCCGGCGATTGCCCCGCCGGGACCAACCACAGCCGAAATAGACCCAGCACATGATCGATCCGAAGGCCACCTGCATGGCGTAACACCGTTCGCAACATATCCCGGTAGGGGAGGTACCCAGCTTCGGCGAGTGCCGCGGGCAACCACGGTGGTTGCGACCAGTCTTGCCCTACCTGGTTATACATATCCGGTGGTGCGCCAACACTTACCCCGCGAGCCAGTACGTCCTGCAAGGACCAGGCGTCGGCGCCCTCGGGGTGCACTCCGACGGCCAGATCTTGCATCAGCCCGATTGTCATCCCCGCTGCTATTGCGGTTGCCTGCAGGCCTTCGAGTTGCTGATCCATCTGCCACTGCAGCCAGCAATGGAAATCAAGTAACTGCGCATTGGCTTCGCGAAACTTCGCAACGGCCTGCGAATCACGGCGCGAGAATTCAATCGGCCAACTGTCGGCTGCCGCACCAAGGGTCTCGGTCAGTGCGCACCAAGTTGCGAAATCCAAGAGCCCTTGGCCCTCGAGCTCTCGGTACTCGCTAAATTGCCGATCACGCGCTGGAGTTCTGCCAGCAGCGAAGATGACTTCAAGCGCCACTTTCTTTGCCGCCCATACCGCGTCGCGGTCCAGTAACTCATCGGTCAGATTTCGCCGCTGGATCTGCTCCGCTAACTGGGTAATACGGTCGCGCACCGGCGCCGCCAACTCTTCGAACTCCCAGATGTCCTCGATGCGCAGATAGATCGGATTCGTAAATCTCCTGGTTACCGGAAGATACGGCGATGGGGCCATCGGCGGTGTCGGTGCCGCCGCATGCACCGGGTTGATCAACAAGAAGCCCGCACCGAGCTCACTGCCACTCCAAGCCGCCAGCGCACCTGCATCATGTAGATCACCAAGGCCCCAGGAACCCCGGGATCGAGTTGCGTACAACTGGGTCATGAAACCCCACTGCCGATCACCGGTAGTTTTCGCCGCATCGAGCCGGCGCGGGGTCATCACCAACGGCATGGTCGCAGTTTCGCCCTCGCTGACCGCGGTGACGGTGTGCCAACCAAGTGGTAGGTCAGGTGGGATCGCAAAACTCGCCTCCCCGATGAACCGGTCACCTAACCCCATTGGTTCGACATACCAATCCAGTTGCGCTAGATCAACGCGCGCTCCGGATTCGAGGTCGACCTGAACGCGCACTTGCTGCCCGTGGGTCACGTGCACCCAAAGCCGGCGTTGCTCACCTTCACGGCCGATGAAAACAGGCGGCAGCATGCGTCGCCAATCACGTAGCCGGATTGCTTCCAGCTCCCTTTCAATCGCATCTGGGCCACTTAGGTCAACACCTTGTGACCGCAAAACTGCTTCGACCGTGGCCGCACTGACGAGCACCCGGTGGCCAACTTGATCCCAGTACTCGGTCGCTACGCCATGGGCCGCGGCCAACCGCGCAAGCCCATCGCCAACCTCGGGCAAATCCGAAGCACTCACTAGTTCACCAGATAACCGGCCGCCGGTGCGCCCACGGCTGGGCCCGCTCCAATTGCCCGGCAAGGCTCAAGATCGTCACTTCAGCAAATGGTCGGCCCACCAACTGCACCCCGATCGGCATGCTCATCGCCGTCCAGTGCAGCGGCACACTTATCGCCGGCTGCCCGGTCATGTTGTAGGGCGCGGTGAATGGCGTAAAACGCTTCTGGGCCTCGAAGTCAGCCGCCGGTTCAGCTTCATTTAGCAACTGGCCAACTAGGCGCGGGGTCTGGGCCAGTGCGGGGGTCAAAATCACGTCATAGTCGCGATGGGCATTAATAGCCATTCGCGACGCATTACGTAAGGCCCAGGCGGCGCTCGCCAACTCACCCCCCGTTACCTCGCGGCCGCGCGCCCGCAGCCACTGCGACAACGGCATCAACTCTGACTCCTGCTCGGGCGGCACCGGGGTAAGCAGGGCCAAGGAACTCCAGACCGTCTCGAAGGCGCCGGCTAAGTCCGCCGTGAAGGGTGCGGGTACGTCATCTACCTCGTGGCCGAGCTCGATCAGCAATGCACTCGCATGCTCATAAGCCGCCATGCATTCGGCATCGACGCCGCAATCGGTAATCACCGGGGTGCAGTAGCGACCGATGCGCAACTTCGACGGATCGCGCCGCGCTGCTGCGAGAAATGTTTCACCCGCATCAAGTGGGGGTGCTACGAACGGATCATCATCGAAGTGGCCGGACATCACATCCAGGAGCGCCGCGGCATCGGCCACCGTGCGGGCTAATGGTCCGTTAACTCCAAGGTCACCGACACCATCGCGTATCGGACCATTTGAGATTCGCCCCCGCGATGTCTTCAGCCCCACCAGGCCACACACACTTGCCGGGATGCGAATCGAACCGCCGCCATCGGAGCCCTGGGCCACCGGCGCCAACCCAGCAGCAACCGCGGCGGCCGCGCCCCCACTGGACCCACCCGCCGAGTAGTCGAGATCCCACGGGTTGCGTGCTGGATTTGTTACCTGATTTTCGGTGTAGCAGGCCAGCCCGAACTCCGGAGTGTTCGTCTTGCCCGTCATCACCGTGTTGCCCTGTCTTAACCGCGTGACGACGTAGTCATCAATTGGTGGGGTGAAACCGAACACCTTGGACCCAAAGCTGCAGTGCACCCCGGAAACGAAATTCAAATCCTTCACCGGCACCACCACACCGTGCAAAACCGAAAGTTCACGGAGATCTGTGGTTCGGGCGACAATCTCGTCAGCCACCTGTGCTTGCTGCAAGGCAAGTTCGGGGGTGACGGTAATAAAGGAGCCTAATTTTGCATTGTGGTCCTGGGTGCGGGCTAGGTAGTGCTCGGTGAGTTCAACCGAGGAGATCTCGCGGGCCGCGATCCCTTGGGCCTGCTCCAATGCGGTGAGGTCGTGCAGCACGCTCATAGGAGCCAGCCTAGGGTGGAGACTGTGACCAACTACCCGCCAACCCCACGTCTGGATCTCATCGAGGAATTACACGGTACGGCGGTCCCCGACCCCTATCGCTGGCTCGAGGATCCGGCCGATGAGCGCACCCGCACCTGGGCCAGCGCGCAGGGTGAACTAATGGCCGCCGAACGGGCCAGTTGGCAAAACCGTGATCGGTTTGTCGATCGAGTGGATCAACTACTCGGTGCCGGCAGTATCTCCCCGACCTATTGGCGCGGTGATCGTGCGTTTTTCATGCGCCGCGATCCAGGCCAGCAGTTCGCCGTTTTGTACTGCAGCACGGCCGGTGGCGCTGAGCAGGTGCTGATCGACCCGATGGCCCTTGATCCCGAGGGATTGACGACCCTGGATTCCTGGCAACCCACCAAGGAAGGCGACCTGCTCGCCTACCAACTGTCCGAGGGCGGTACCGAGGAGTCCGCCGTATATGTAATGGACTTAACCACCGGTGCGCAAATCGATGGACCAATTGACCGCTGCCGCTTCTCGCCCATTGCCTGGCTAGTTGGCGGCAAGGCATTTTATTATGTGCGGCGCATCGCCCCGGAGTTGCTGCCTGAATCCGAGCGCAACTTCCACCGCCGTGTCTATTTGCATACCGTCGGCACGCCTACGACAGACGATGTGATGGTTTTTGGTGCCGGGATGACCATGACGAATTACTACGGGGTTGAGGTGAGCCGTAACGGCCGCTGGCTGCAGGTATCGGCCGCCGAGGGCACCGAGCCGCGCAATGATCTTTGGCTCGCAGACCTTCATGCCTGCGACAAGGCGGCGCCCACCTTCAAGTTGATCCAAGGTGATGTCGATGCGCAAACCTCACTGACATTTGGCCGTGACGGCAGAGTATTTGTAAACACCGACCGCGGCGCACCCCGTGGGCGCATGGCGGTGACCACACCAGATGCCCTCGAATTCGAGAATTGGCGCGACCTCGTGCCCGAGGATGATGACGCGGTACTTGACGGCACCGCCATCCTCGACGGACCAGACCTAACCGAGGACCTCATGCTGGTCGTCAAGACCCGACACGGGGTCTCGGAGATGTCACTGCATCGCGCCAGCGATGGCGAGTTCATCGAGCAGGTAGCACTGCCCGGCGTCGGCACTATTGGCGGGCCGGTGGAGCATATTGATGGCGGGCCGGTCGCCTGGTACGTGTACTCAGATCACACCACCGTGCCGGTCATCTATTCATATGATGCGCGCACCAAGGCATCGGCAATCCACGCCGTCCCGCCGGGCAAGGTCGATGTCCCGAAGGTTTACTCCAAGCAAGTGATTTATCGCTCCAAGGACGGCACCCAAGTGCGGATGTTCATCCTGTCGGGGTCCGACCAGCCAAGCCAGCCAAAACCCACGGTGCTCTATGGCTACGGCGGATTCGGTATTCCGATGGCACCTGGCTACTCCGCTGCGATCTTGTCTTGGGTTGAAGCCGGTGGCGTCTGGGCCATCGCGAACCTGCGTGGCGGAGGCGAGGAGGGTGAGGACTGGCATCGCGCCGGCATGCTCGGGCTCAAGCAGAACGTCTTCGATGATTTCCATGCGGCCGCTGAGTACCTGAGCGCCGAGGGCTGGACCACACCGGCGCAGCTTGGTATCTACGGCGGCTCGAACGGCGGCCTGCTCGTGGGCGCGGCGATGACCCAGCGTCCGGAGTTATTCAATGCAGTCGTCTGCGTCGCGCCACTTCTCGACATGATCCGCTACACCACTTCGGAGTTGGGCCCAACGTGGACGGTCGAGTACGGCGACCCAGAGGATGCCGAGCAGTTCGGTTGGCTCATCAACTACTCGCCATATCACCGGGTCACCCAAGGCACCGACTACCCGGCAACCATGTTCGCCGTGTTCGACAATGACACCCGCACCGACCCAATGCACGGCCGCAAGATGTGCGCCGCCACCCAATTTGCGACAAGCGGTGCCCGACCTATCCTGCTGCGCACCGAAGGCGATGTTGGGCACGGCGCCAGATCTATTTCCAAGGCGGTCGAAGAGTCTGCTGACACTTTGGCATTTCTCGCAAAGTGGACCGGCCTCAACTGATGCCCTCGGCACTGGTGATCTTGACCAAGGAGCAAACTTGGTGGGAGTCGGCCCGCGATTGGATAATCGGCGTGCCACTGCAGTTCGTCAGTATTTTTGTGGTTGCGCTGATCGCGCAAATCGTGCTGCTCTGGACAATTCGCCGCATCGTCCGCCGAACAACCGAGCGGGCGCGCCGGGAGCGCCTCGAAGATAGCCGGCGAACCATGCGCACCGCGGAGTTAAGTGACGTCCTGCTCAACCAACGCACCGAGCAGCGGGCCGCCGCCATCGGCTCCCTACTAACCAGTGTGGTGAGCATCTCCGTCTGGGTGATCGCCTTGCTGACTGCACTACCTCTTCTCGGTATCGATATCGCGCCCCTGCTCGCGAGCGCCGGGGTAATCGGCGTCGCACTTGGGTTCGGTGCCCAAACCCTTGTTAAGGATTACCTCTCCGGCATCTTCTTGATCATCGAAGACCAATTCGGCGTCGGTGACGTGGTCGATCTCGGGCCGGCCATCGGCACCGTCGAGGAGGTGGCGCTCCGCTACACCAGGCTGCGTGACCTGTCGGGCATCGTCTGGTACGTGCGAAATGGCGAAATCCTGCGCGTGGCCAATAAGTCCCAGGGTTGGACCCTTGCGGTGGTCGATATCCCCGTCGCATACAACGCCGACCTCGACAAGGTGCGCGACATCATCGAGAACGTCGCGATCGATATGGACGAGGACCCAACTTATGACGACATGCTGCTCGGTAAGCCCATGTTCGCCGGGGTCGAGTCGATGAGCGGGGATGCCGTTTTCCTGCGGGTCACCGCGAAGGCGGTGCCAGAACAGCAGGTGCCCTTGGCGCGCGCTATCCGTGAGCGCCTGAAGTTGGCGTTTGATCGTGCCGGCATCGTGATCCCGGTACTCGTCCGCCCCCTGCCCAACATGCCGACCGGCCCGACAACCCCCAGAATGGAACCATGAAGAAGCGTTGCTTGGTAACCGGTGCCACCGGCTATGTCGGCGGCAGGTTGGTTCGTGAATTACTCGAGGCCGGGTACTCGGTTCGGGTCCTCGCCCGATCACCGGAGAAACTCCGGGATATCCCCTGGGCCCATCAGGTTGAGATCAGCGCCGGTGACGCCGGCGATCCGGTTGCGGTTACCGCCGCGCTGGCCGATATCGATGTCGCTTACTACCTACTCCATTCACTCCAGGAGGGCCACGAACTAGAAGCCGCCGAACAGTCAATGGCCCAGGTTTTCGCCGCCGCCTGCGCCGAGCAAAAGGTAAGTCGAATCATCTATCTCGGCGGCCTTGCTCCGGCGATCGCTAATGACAAGATGACACCGCATATGCGCTCTCGGGTACTTGTTGGTCAAGCGTTGCGAGCTTCCGGGGTGCCGACTATCGAGTTCCGCGCAGCCGTCATCATCGGCTCCGGGTCGGCCTCATTCGAAATGCTGCGCTACCTGACCGAGCGCTTGCCCGCGATGATCGCACCTCGTTGGGTACGAATGAAAACCCAACCGATTGCGATTCGCGATGTGCTGCGTTACCTCGTTCTCGGCGCCGAACTACCACCGGAGGTCAGCCGCATCTTTGATATCGGCGGCCCAGGCGTGATGAGTTTTCAGGACATGATGCAGCGCTACGCCGCGGTGGCCGGGTTGCCCGCACGCATCATCTTGCCGATCAATTTGCTCTCCCCACGCCTGTCGAGCCATTGGGTCAATATCGTCACCCCGGTACCAAAGGCGATTGCCAAACCGCTGGTGCGGTCCCTGCGGCATCCATCAGTGTGCCAAGACCACGACATCGCGCAATTCATCCCAGATCCACCGGATGGACTATTGACTTTCGAGGACGCCGTCGCACGCGCACTCACTCGAATCCGTGACGCCCAGGTGGCTACCCGGTGGTCCGGCGCATCCACCCCCGGCCGATCAAGTGACCCATTGCCAAGTGACCCGGAGTGGGCGGGCGGTTCATTGCACACCGATGTGCGCGAATTGCGAACCCAAGCCTCACCCGAAGCGCTCTGGGCCGCACTTGATCGCATCGGCGGGGTGCACGGCTGGTATTCAGCGCGCCTGCTGTGGCAGATCCGGGGCAACTTTGATCGGCTGATCGGTGGGGTTGGCCTGCGCCGTGGTCGCCGTAACCCCGACACGTTGATGGTCGGTGACGCCGTGGATTTTTGGCGCGTTGAGGAGCGAATCCCCCCTAAGTTGCTCCGGCTGCGGGCCGAGATGAAGATGCCCGGGCGAGCCTGGCTGGAGTTCACCGTCCGCGAGGACCCAGCCGGTGGGCTCATCCTGCGCCAACGCGCGGTGTACTGGCCAAAGAGTCTGATCGGGCACATTTATTGGTATTCGATCGCGCCGTTTCACGCGATAGTATTTCCGCCGATGGCCCGGCACATTATTGAACAAGCCGAACGCGGTGGCCCGGAATCTAGTCAAGCAGCACCGCAAATCTCACTACCGGACAGGGCGGTGACAACTTCGTGAGTCCCGGTGAAAACTTGCTGGCAGACCAAGCTCCAACCCCCTATGAGGCTTTGGGTGGCAGCGCTTTCTTCACCGAACTGGTCGCGAATTTCTATCGCCGCGTCGCGGTCGATCCAATATTGCGCCCGATGTACCCAGATGCTGATCTGACAGAGGCCGAGCGCCGACTGCGGCTGTTCCTAGAGCAGTACTGGGGTGGACCCCAGACCTATAGCGACGAACGCGGCCACCCGAGATTGCGCCTTCGGCATGCGCCGTACCAAATCGACGAGGCCGCCCGCGATCGGTGGTTGGAGTTGATGGCACACGCGGTGCACGAGCAGCACCTACCGCAAGATCTCGAGGACATGCTGTGGGAGTACCTCGGCAGTGCTGCGATGTCCATGCAAAACGCTTAGCGCACTACCTGCAGCCCAATACCGGAGCGCCCGCTGTTCGATCGAGCAAATACCTGACCGCGTGCGGTCGCCAAGCGCTTCCATGCCCCGCAAGTCGCGGCACTGACCCGGGACTGGTCGTTCGACATCATCCCAAGCCTGCGCGCAGCATGCAGCATCCGCAGCGGCAGCGCAGCCCATGTCGGGCGCTCCCAGATCTCATCGGCGATTGCCTGCTGCACAGCTTGGATTTGTCCGGCTGATCGGGTGGTGAACTCGGCCACCGCCGCTTCCACATGCACCAGGAGATCACCGGAGATTGCCTGCATCGGCACTTGCCACCCACCCGCTGGCGGCAGTTGCGCCACGCTCATGGCGGCAGTTATCGGCACCGAGATCGGGTGCAAAGTCTCCACTTGCAGTGGCGAACCAAATTGACTAATCGAATCGCACTCGGTAACGAGTGAGGCAAGTGAAACCGTGAAGTCAATCGGACCATCGGTGATTACCGCCGGCACCGCAAAGAGCGCCAGCACATTTAAGGGCGGCGCCGTATACAGCCCCACCGCTGACGAAGTCGAAACTATTCGCACTGGCAGTCTCGGATCCCAAGCCAGTTGCCGGCGGCCGAAAGCTGCGAGAACCCGCGCATCATCACTGGTCAAAATCGCAGTAGCGCCAGACACCTATTAATCACCTTCCATGGCAGCAATCAGTGCTTCCCGGTAGTCAGCCGGTATGGGCACTGACTTTTGGGTAACAGGATCAAAACACACCATGACGCTCATCGCATCCGCAGCAAGTGAGCCGTCGTCATCAAGGATTCGAAGCCCAACTTCATAGGAGGTGCGACCAACCGAGGAAATCCACGCTTCAACCACAAGCGGCGCGGGGCCAAGCACGAGAGTCTTGCGGTAATTTATCTCCTGCCGGGCCAGCACCTGCGGGAAATAAGGTTCGGCAAAATCCGCGCGTAACTCGCGCATCATTCGAATCCGGCCCTCTTGCAGGTAATCGTTATAGACAACATTGCTGACGTGTTGCAACATGTCAAGGTCAGAAAAGCGCCGTTCGACATGGGCGCGAAAGATCCGCACGCTTATCCTCTGGTGAGTTTGCGGTAGGTCGCCCGGTGCGGCCTAGCGGCATCGGCACCTAGCCGCTCGACCTTGTTCTTCTCATACGACTCGAAGTTGCCCTCGAACCAGAACCACTGCGAATCCCCTTCGTAGGCGAGGATATGGGTCGCAATGCGATCTAAGAACCAGCGATCATGCGAGGTGATCACCGCGCAGCCGGGGAACTCAAGTAGCGCATTCTCTAATGACCCCAATGTCTCAACATCTAGATCGTTCGTGGGTTCGTCGAGTAGCAGTAGGTTGCCGCCCATCTTCAAGGTCAGAGCCAAGTTCAACCGGTTGCGTTCACCGCCAGACAGCACGCCGGCCGACTTCTGCTGGTCTGGGCCCTTGAACCCAAAAACTGAGACATAGGCCCGAGACGGCATCTCGACATTGCCCACCTTGATCCAGTCCAGGCCATCGGATACCACCTCCCAAACATTCTTGGTCGGATCTAGACCCGAACGGGACTGGTCGACATAGGAGAGCTTTACTGTTTCCCCGATCCGGATTTCACCGGAGGTCGGCAGGTCATCCTTATCGACAACCTCACCCTCGGTTGCTGCCACGATCATCTTGAAGAGGGTTGTCTTGCCGACCCCGTTGGGGCCGATGACGCCGACGATACCGTTGCGCGGCAGGGTAAACGACAGATCATCAAGCAACAGGCGATCCCCGAAGCCCTTGGTCAGGCCCTTGGCCTCAACTACCAAACTGCCAAGGCGCGGGCCCGGCGGGATCTGGATTTCCTCCATGTCGAACTTACGGGTCTTGTCGGCCGCGGCCGCCATCTCCTCATATCTGTCAAGGCGCGCGCGACTTTTCGTCTGCCGCGCCTTGGCATTCGAGCGCACCCACTCGAGCTCATCGGTCAGGCGTTTTTGTAACTTAACGTCTTTTTGCCCTTCGACTTTTAGGCGAGTTGCCTTGGTATCGAGGTAGGTCGAATAGTTGCCCTCGTATGGGTAGGCCCGACCGCGGTCAAGTTCAAGAATCCACTGCGCCACGTTGTCGAGGAAGTACCTGTCGTGGGTAATCGCGATCACCGTGCCCGGATATTTCTCCAAGTGTTGCTCGAGCCACTGCACGCTTTCCGCGTCAAGGTGGTTGGTCGGCTCATCGAGCAGGAGCAGATCGGGCTGGCGCAGAAGTAGTTGACATAGTGCGACCCGACGTTTCTCGCCGCCGGACAACACGCTGACATCAGCATCTGGCGGCGGGCAGCGCAGGGCATCCATCGCCTGCTCGAGTTGCGCGTCGAGATCCCAGGCCCCCCGGTGATCGATGGCCTCCTGCAGTTGACCCATCTCGGCCAGCAGGGTGTCGTAGTCGGCATCTGGGCTCGCCAGTTCAGCAGAAATCTCGTTGAACCGGTTGATCATGCCCTTGGTCTCGGCGACCCCGTCTTCAACATTTTCCAAAACCGTCTTCGTCTCATCGAGTTTGGGTTCTTGCTGTAGGAAGCCGACGCTGAAACCCTCCATCAGCTTTGCCTCGCCATTCGAGACGTCGTCTAGGCCGGACATGATCTTCAATAGCGATGACTTGCCGGCGCCATTGGGGCCCACGACCCCGATCTTTGCCCCCGGAAGAAAGGACAAAGTGACGTCGTCAAGGACGACCTTGTCGCCATGGGCCTTACGTGCCTTATAAAGGGTGTAAATGAACTCAGCCATAGTCCGTGAGCCTACCGCTGTGCGCTATCGACTCCGGCCACGAGTCATTCTCCGAGCTATTGACTAGAAGACCATGAAATTGCAGCGCGGGCCAAGTGAACGACTCAGCCGGCGATCACTCGTGATGAGCGGTACTTCATAGGCCTCAGCTGTCACGACATAGGCAGCATCGAAGGCGGTCACATTGGCAAGGAGTTGAATGATCCTGGGTAGGAACTCATAGGTCTCCACCCGGTCGATTAATGAGTTTTGTAAGCCTCTGGCCACTAAGTCGATCTTTGCTTCCCTACTCGGCCCCGGCTCGGACTTTCGGCAGTAGTTCAAGCATTCGAGGTCGAAAAACTCCGGGACTAACCACCGCGTAGCCAGGCTAAGTCGGCCGCGAATCTCTTCACCGCGAGCGGATATCTCGAAGAGCGCATTCAGATAGGCCGAGGCATCAAGGGCGATCTCTTCACTCATCGGGCAGTTCGTCGCGCATCTCGCGGATGGCCGCTACCGCATCATTTGGGCCAATCGGCTCAAATCCCGCCTCGAGGTATTCATTTAAGCCCGCGCGGATGTGCTGGACCGCCTCTTCGGCGGTCCGAGCACCGGCCAACCGCTCGAGTTCTGCGAGGCAAAATTGCTGCAAGGAAAGGCCCGCGGCCTTGGCTCGAGCCGCAAGGCGTGAGTGGACCTGCTCGGGGACACTTCTAATCAAAATATTTGGCATGCTTACATTATGCAAGCAATCCCCCTCGGAACTGGCAATTGGGCCGGATCAAACCAAACTGGGCGGGCCAAGATCAGCGTCCCGGCCCGCCCCACCATCAGGCGGCAACCACCTTGGTGATCTCACCGGTCTGGATATCGACGACCTCGTCAGCCGCGAGCTCTGCCTCAGCCCCTGCGGCATCGGCCAACGCCCGCGCCTCGCTCTCAACAACCGCATCACGCTTAACCCGGCTGAATTTGGCGACCCCACGCGCCAGATCTGGGCCAACGGCCAACGCTTCAATGTCGTGGTAGCGAACTACATGCTTTTGCTCCCCGCACGGGCGATCAACCTCGCGGCTGCGCAGTCGACCCGTCACCACCACGGGCATCCCCTTTTCAATCGACTCCGAGACGTTGTGGGCCATGGCCCGCCAGCAGGTCACCGTGAAGTAATGGGTATCGCCATCCACCCAGCGCTCACTGGCGCGATCGAAGCGACGGGATGTGGTCGCCACGCGAAATGAAGCCACCGGATCGCCGGCGGTGGTAAAACGCAATTCGACCTCGCGAACTACATTGCC
>CAJBZP010000047.1 GCA_903960135.1 uncultured Actinomycetes bacterium
CTAGGCATTGAATTCTCCTTCTCATCTGGGTAGCGGCCCGCGGATGGGCCACTGCCCAATGGGAACACCGTAACCACCAAAAAGCAATAGCGAAACGCCTAACACAAGGATTCCGAATTCCACTGCACCTGCCATTTGATCAACTGACATGGCTGGGTGCGCAGGTAACCCACTCTTGATGACAGGACTAGCTTGATGACAGGACTAGGCGTCGTCCCCGCGCGTTGCGCCGAAGAGGATCTCATCCCAACTTGGCACGCTCGCCCTCTTGCCTTTGGCTTTGGGCTTCGGCTCCGCCTTCACCGGTGGCTTGGCCGGTACGTCCGTCAGCGAATCGTCGATGGGAATCAAAATGTCAAGCACTGGATCCGTAGCACGCTCAGCTAAGGCGGGTGTTGGCTCAGCATCAGGCACGGCTACTAAGCGGGGACGCTCCGGGGCCACCTCAACAACACCGGAGATGGCATCCGCGTCCCTTCCAGCCGACAGATTCGCGATCATCGCCTGGTCTTCGGTGATGTAGTCGAAAATCTGTTCGTCGCTGACTCCCATGAGCCGGCGGGCCGTCTCATCAAGTGGATGAACCGTGCGTCCGTGGTTGTCATAAGTCCAGGAGGCATGCTGGCTAGCGCCGCGACTTGTGAAAGTGACCAACACGACCCACTTAGAGTCGGCACGCCGGGCCGCATCCCACGTGATGGAGTCGGCGCCATCCGCGCGTAGTACCGATGAGACAGTGTCGCCAAGTGTTACCGGGCCGCCGGTTCGTCGAATCTCGACCAATTGGGCGCGACCAGCTACGTACTCGCGCTCCGCAAGGGGCGGGCCGGCATACCTCTGAACTTTTTCGAGTGACCAGCCGGTCTCGGCAGCCACGATCTCCGCAGAGGCTCCGGCGCGAACGCGGGCCTGAATCTCTTTGGGGCTGAGCGGTTCCAGGGCGAACTCCATAGGTCGACTGCGGATACTAATGCTCAGAACTTAGCGCGTCACCGGCCTTTGGTGCGTGCGGCAGCCCGAACTCAGGGCATTAACCTTCCTCAGCAGCGAACCCACCTGGGGCCGGGCCGGGTATTGGCTCGGCATTTAGGGCCGAGGTGGGTGGGATCGGGCCATAGTCCTGTACCGAGCGGCGCAGCCGTTTTTGGCCGAGAAGTGCAACCAAGAAGGCCCCGCCGGCGGCACCGACACCCACGGCGAAGCCAAATCCGGCGCCCCAGCCGTCGATTACGTAGCCCCCGACGGCAACGCCGAGGGAGAAGCCGACAGTGAGCCCGGAATTGATATAGGTCAACCCCTCCGTTAGTTGCGCATTGGGCACTAGTCGTTCCGCCAGGCTGAAGATCGTGATCAAGACCGGTGCAACGAGGGCACCGGAAATCATGGTGACCACGGACAATGCCAGCAGTGACGTCATGAATGGCGTCAGGAGCAAGGCGACTGTCAGCGTCGCCGTGAGGACAACCAGTTGACGCGAAAGTGGGGCGCGAAAATGCCGTGCCCCGAACCAAAGCCCACCGAACATCGAAGTCAGCGCCCAGGCCGCAAGCAAGACGCCCGATAACTCCGGTGTACCAAGTTCTGCGGTGAAGGCCACGATCCCCACCTCGAATGAACCGAAGATCGCACCGGTGGCGATGGCAGAGAAAACCATCAAGAAGACACCGGGGTGGCGAAAGGCGAAGGTGTGCGGTTCCTTGGCATGGCGCACCGGCGACGGCGTTGGCTCGGTGTCGCGAAGACGGATGAGTACGAAAGTCCCGGTCATTCCGACAACAATCGCGAAGATCAACGGGGCAGGTAGTGCAACCGAAATTGCCAGCCACGCGGTGATGAGTGGCCCAACCGTGAAAATGACTTCCTCGGAGATACTCTCGAGGGCAAAAGCGGTGCGAAGTTTCGGTGAAGACGTGGATTCGGCACGGGAGATCACAAATGTCCAGCGCGCCCTCACCGCGGGGCCGATCGCCGGCGAGCAGAGACCGGCCGCGGCGGCAAGTATCGCTGACACCAAAAATGGCAGTTTCAATTCCATGCTCAGAATGAAGAACACAAGCCCCAGGCTTTCGCCGGTAACCAGCCAACCCAAGACTTTGTGCTGCCCATGGCGATCAACCAACCGACTGGAGGCGATCATGCCGACGGCGGCGGAGAGGGAGAAGGCGGCCGACATTACCCCGGCCAGCCCATATGAGCCGGTTACCCCGCTGGTGAACAACAAAATCCCAAGGCCTACCAGGGCCATTGGCAGCCGGGCGACCAGGCCGCTTGCCGAGAAAGCGAGCGCACCCGGCACGCGCAACACTTCGCGATAGCTTCCAAACACATGGTGACGCTATCGCGACCGGGTTAAGTGGTCGCCGTCCTACCCGGCA
>CAJBZP010000048.1 GCA_903960135.1 uncultured Actinomycetes bacterium
TTGCGCCCGCCAAGAAAGTTGCGCCCGCCAAGAAAGTTGCGCCCGCCAAGAAGGCTGCACCCGCCAAGAAAGTTGCGCCAGCCAAGAAGGCTGCTCCCGCGACAGTGACCGCCGCCATGGGTGATTCGGGCGCCGCCGACGACCAGTTGATCGAAGTCCTCGAGACCGAAGACGGCCTGGTTGCGATCAATGCTGACGACATCGACCCTGCCGAACTTGCGGTGGTAGCTGTCCTTGAGGCCGACCTCGAGGCTGATATCGCGGTCGATATTGCCGAGGCGGTGGCTGATGGTGACGGCGAGGAAGCCAGTTACGTTATCTCCGATGTTGACGATACCGATGAACCCGTCCAAACGGTTACGGTCGCTGGCGCCACCGCGGATCCGGTAAAGGATTATCTAAAGCAGATCGGTAAAGTCCCACTCCTTAACGCGGAGATGGAAGTCGACCTTGCTAAGCGAATTGAGGCCGGACTTTTTGCCGAGGAGATGCTCAACGATGGCAAGAAGATCGAGAAGAAATTATTTAGAGATCTAGAGTGGATCGCCCGAGATGGCCGAAATGCCAAGAACCATCTGCTCGAGGCTAACTTGCGCCTGGTGGTGTCGCTCGCCAAGCGATACACCGGTCGGGGGATGTTGTTCCTTGACCTAATCCAAGAGGGCAACCTGGGCCTGATTCGTGCGGTGGAGAAGTTCGACTACACGAAGGGGTACAAGTTCTCCACCTATGCCACCTGGTGGATCAGGCAGGCCATCACCCGAGCGATGGCTGATCAGGCACGCACGATCCGTATCCCGGTTCACATGGTCGAGGTCATCAACAAGCTGGCTCGGGTGCAGCGGCAGATGCTGCAGGATCTAGGCCGCGAGCCAACCCCTGAAGAGTTGGCAAAAGAACTTGATATGACGCCCGAGAAGGTTGTTGAAGTCCAAAAGTACGGTCGGGAGCCGATTTCCCTCCACACCCCCCTTGGGGAGGAAGGTGATAGTGAGTTCGGCGACCTGATCGAGGACTCCGAGGCTATTGTGCCGGCTGATGCGGTCTCATTTACCTTGTTGCAGGAGCAACTCGAATCAGTCCTTGACACCTTGTCCGATCGCGAGGCCGGGGTGGTCAGAATGCGTTTTGGATTAACCGATGGGCAGCCTAAGACCCTTGATGAGATTGGCAAGGTTTACGGGGTTACCCGTGAGCGTATTAGGCAGATAGAGAGTAAGACGATGTCGAAACTGCGCCACCCATCAAGGTCACAGGTGTTGCGCGACTATCTTGACTGACGCCTTAGATGCTAAAAAGAGAATCGTCGAACTAGCGGTTGTCGCTTGCGGGCACGTCCGTGAGCCGGTGGGTCTCATCAACGATTGCCGCGGCTTGCGGACGAAGAGCAAGTTCATGTCGCGACCAGTGATGCCCACAAAAAAGCAGGTCGGCGCCACCCGGCAACACCACGCGCACATAAGCCTGCGCGTTGCAGCGGTCACACCTGTCAGTTGCACTAAGTGCAGGGGCAGTCATCGTCGTGGTCATGTACCAGGCACCTCCTCGGCTGTTTTTCGTCCTTGTTGCAATAGGTAACAGTGTCTCACCCCGATTGTATTCCCGACACGCCGCAGGCACCGGGTTCACGTAGAGCGAACGCTAGATGTTCATCTGTGGACGACACGAACGAGCCACGAGCGATTTCCCCCGATTTCGCCGTAATCTAGACCAAATGGCCGCCAAAACCCCCCGAAAATCCACCCGAGCCACCGCCAGCAAGGCAGTGGACGGCGCGGGCGGGGCCTACACCGCCAAGCACCTGGCCGTGCTGGAGGGCCTTGAGGCGGTGCGTAAGCGCCCCGGTATGTATATCGGGTCCAATGATGGCCGAGGTTTGATGCACTGCCTCTGGGAGATTGTGGATAACGGGGTGGACGAGGCTCTTGCGGGGTTCTGCAAGAAAATAATCGTGACACTGCATCCTGACGGTTCTGCAGAGGTGAGTGACGACGGCCGGGGAATACCAGTTGATGTGGAACCGAAAACGAAGTTGACCGGCGTTGAGGTGGTCATGACCAAGTTGCACGCTGGCGGCAAGTTCGGCGGTGGTTCTTACACGGCTTCCGGCGGGCTGCACGGGGTTGGCGCATCGGTGGTCAATGCATTGTCCGCGAGACTAGATGTTGAAGTTGACCGTGGAGCGAAGATTCACACGATGTCATTTCGACGCGGGGTGCCCGGTGTTTTTGAAGGTGAAGGCCCGGGCGGGGAGTTCCAACGCAGGAGCGGGTTAGGAGTTGCGGGCACCTGCCCACGGACGCGTACTGGTACCCGGGTGCGCTGGTGGGCCGACCCACAGGTCTTTACCAAGGACGCATCCTACGATCGAAGTGCCCTTCGCGAACGTGCCGTGCAAAGTACCTTTTTGGTTCCCGGGCTAACTATCACGGTAATAGACGCCCGCGATGCGACGGATCTCTACGAAGAGACTTTTCAGCACAAAGGCGGTATCGCCGAGTATGTCGAAGCGCTGTCGGTCGGCGAGCCGGTTTGCTCGGTGATTCGCTTGCACGGCAGTGGTCCCTTTATTGAGACTGTGCCGGTGCTCGATGACAAAGGGCACATGACACCACAAAGTGTCGAGCGGGAGTTGGCTGTCGATATCGCTTTGCGTTGGGACGCAGGCTACGAGTCGGATATCCGCTCATTTGTCAACGTCATCGCGACCCCAAAGGGCGGTACCCACCTGACCGGCTTTGAGCGGGCCCTTGTCAAGACCATTAATGAGCAGGTACGAGCGGCCAAGATCCTAAAAGGTGCAGAAGACGCCATCACGAAAGATGATGTCTTTGAAGGCCTGACGGCAGTTGTCACGGTGCGCCTAGCCGAACCGCAGTTTGAGGGCCAGACCAAGGAGGTCTTGGGCACTCCAGACGCGATCAAGATCGTCGGAAGCGTGGTTTCAAAGGAACTCGGGGCTTGGTTCACCAGCCCGCCCCGGGGGGAGAAAGTCGCCGCGAAATCAGTTCTTGACAAGGCGGCCAATGCCATGCGCACTCGGGTGGCAGCTCGGACTCACCGTGATACCCAGCGCCGCAAGACGGCCCTGGAATCATCGGCTCTTCCAGCCAAGCTCGTTGACTGCCGCACCGATGACGTTGCCCGCAGCGAATTGTTCATCGTGGAAGGTGACAGCGCCCTCGGAACCGCGAAGGTAGCCCGCAACGCCGATCACCAAGCACTACTGCCAATTCGCGGAAAGATCCTAAATGTGCAGAAGTCATCCCTGGCCGACATGCTGAAGAACAACGAGTGCGCTTCGATCATTCAGGTGATCGGGGCGGGTTCTGGGCGGTCCTTCGACCTTGAACAGGCTCGTTACGGCAAAGTGATCCTGATGTCGGATGCCGATGTTGACGGTGCCCATATTCGGTGCCTACTCCTGACGCTGATTAATCGGTACCTGCATCCACTGCTTGCCGATGGGCGCGTATATGCAGCCGTGCCACCCCTGCACCGCATCGAGATCCTAAATGCCGGAAGTAAAGCCAATGAGGTGATTTACACCTACTCTGATGCGGACATGAAGCAGGCCTTGGCTGAAGCAAACAAGCGTGGCAAGAAAGTCAAAGACCCAATCCAGCGATATAAGGGCCTCGGCGAGATGGATGCCGGTCAATTGCGGGAGACCACGATGGACCCTGCGCATCGAACGCTTAGGCGGATCACGATGCAAGATGTCGAGGGTGCGAGCGCGATATTCGATCTGCTGATGGGCGGCGAGGTGGCTCCGCGCAAGGAGTTCATTGTCGCCGGCGCGGCTGGCCTTGATCGGGGTCGGATAGATGCCTAGTCTCGGTCCTTTCTGCTACTGGAGGTAGTGAAGTGCATAAGCCGATACGCGTCGCGATCGTTGGGTCCGGGCCATCTGGGATGTATGCGGCCGATGCGCTGATAAGCCAGACCGCGATCCCGGTATCGGTTGATGTCATAGACAAACTGCCGGTGCCATTTGGCCTGGTCCGCTACGGCGTGGCGCCCGATCACTTAAGTATCAGATCGGTCCGCGACACACTTGACAAAGTATTTGACAAGCCCGGGGTGCGCTTTGTTGGCAATGTCGAGGTCGGGACAGATATTTCAGTCGCAAACCTGCGTGATTTTTTTGATGCCATTGTTTTCACCTATGGTGCATCGCGCGATCGCCGCCTAGGTATACCCGGTGAAGACCTGGACGGCAGCGTCGCTGCAACGGACTTGGTGGCTTGGTACTGCGGCCATCCCGAGGCCGATCGGGCAACATTCGAACGCCTGATCCCGTCGGCAACATCTGCGGTCGTAGTTGGTGTAGGCAATGTGGCAGTGGACGTGACTCGGGTGTTGGCTAAGACCGTCGGCGAACTCACCCACACTGACATGCCTGAGTACGTCTTCGACACCCTTCGTCGGTCACCGATCACTGATATCCATGTGCTGGGCAGGCGCGGGCCCGCGCAGGCTACCTACACGACGAAGGAGCTGCGCGAGCTTGGCGAACTGCTGGACTCTGACATCGTTGTCGATCCTGCGGATTTGGTCTTTGATGAAGCTAGTGACCAACTGATTGCAACCGACAAGGCGATTGCGCGCAATGTTGATGTTGTCAAGGAGTGGGCAACTCGATCTAAAAGTGGCAAGTCGCGGCGGATTCACCTGCATTTCATGGCGCGACCCGTTGAGCTCTTAGGGGATGAACGGGTGCATGAAGTCGTGGTCGAGCGCACCGAACTTGATGGGACAGGTGCGGCAAGGGGCACGGGTGCGACTTTCGTTATTCCAGCAGACTTTGTCGTCAGGAGCGTTGGGTACCGCGGCCAGCCCTTGGCCGGCGTGCCATTTGACGAAACCCGCAGTGTCATTCCCAATCTTGACGGCAGAGTTCAAGATGGCACCCAAGTGGTGGCCGGGCAATACGTGGCGGGTTGGATCAAACGAGGGCCGACCGGGATCATCGGTACCAACAAGAAGGATGCCACCGCATCGGTAGCATCGCTGCTGGCCGATGTCGACAAATTGCCGACCGCACCGTTTGCCACAACTGCTGATTTCGACAAGTGGTTGGCTGCTGCGGGTGTGCGCGCCGTCGGTAATGAGGGCTGGCGGGCCATCGATGCGGCGGAACGGGCGCTCGGCGCCACCAACGGTCGCGACCGAACCACCATCGCAACAAATCAGGATTTACTTCGGGCGGCCAACCTAGTAAGCGAATAAGGCTTTATCCGCTGCGCCAACTAGCGACTTCGGCAACCCCGGTACTTCGCCAAATGCTTGCGGTGGTTAACTCCCGGCCACATGACTCCGGCCGGGGTTGGGCAAGTTCCTCCTGGCGCAGGTTTACCCGCCACGCGCGCCCGTCGGTATGTCGAACTTCGGCGACCAGCGACGAACCCAGACCGGGGAGTTCGGCCAGGGGTGGCATTGGCAGTGCGCGGTCATCAATTACCCGAAGCACATCTAGCACATCACGGTCATAAATTGCTGCGCTCTTGCGAACGGTGATCTCGGCGACTTGCAATGGTGGGGCAAAGCAGGTCCGGCCTCGATAATCATCAATGGTCAGAGCCTGCTCCCGCGCCTTGGAAAATACCGCGTGAGCGGTGAGAGCCGTAAGCCGGCCAAAGACGGCGCCCGCGGGCAAGCTCATCACGGTTGGGGCAAAGCGGTGCCCACCGATATGGCTGCACTCCCATATCGACTCACGCTCGGCTGCGCTGACGCTTTGGTGAAGGGCGGTTATCAAGGCCCGGCCATGCAGTGCACAGCAGGCATCTCGGCCGCTGTGGGTGCAAACCAAGAACATGGGCTCGTCGGTTGCCAGCCCAAGCGGCGGTAGTGACCCAGCGGCAAGTTCGGCGAAATCCCAGTCCAAGATCAACCGCAGATCTGGCACCGTGCCGCGGCGCATACGAGTAGCGCCGGGGCAGGTGTACGCGACCCAGACCAATCGGTCGGCATCATCGGGGTCGGGAGCCTGGTGCCCGGGGTGACGAACGAGCAAGATATTAACCCCGGTGCCCGCCGCCTTCGACTTGAGAGATTGCCCGAGGTCACCTTCGAGTCGTGAATCCAAGAGCGCATCCTTGCCCCACGGGCCGCGCTGTTCAATCAAAATCCAACAAGTTGCTACTGGCGCGGTACCCGCGAGGGGTTCGCCGGCCTCAAGTGCCGCCGTTGAACAATCGATGCTCAAAGCCTGCCGCCCAGACCCATGATGGGTGTGGTGCCCGGTGTACCGGTGCCGTCGCGCTTGCCGGTTGCGTTGGGTAAATCGGCCGGCACCCCGGAGGCGGTGGCAGCGCGCGCCGGGCCGTTGCCAACCCATGCCAGTAGCAAACTGTCCTCACCCGCGCGGAACTTGTGGCAGCGCACACCACCGGTGCCACGGCCTTTTAGGGGATACTCGGCCAACGGGGTCACTTTGATGCTGCCAGCATCGGTGCCGGGTAGTGCATCCGCGGAGCCGGCAATGGTTACCAGAACCGATTCGGGGGAGGTGGCCACGGCAAAGAAAGCTATGACTCGCGCGCCGGCTGCCAGCCGGATACCCGCGATTCCACTGCCGGCGCGCCCTTGCGGGCGGACCGCCGCTGCCGAAAACCTGAGCAACTGGCCATCGGAAGTCACGAAAGTGAGTTCACTTGCCTTTGCCGCAGCTTCGTCTAGGTAACTTGCCCCGATGACGACATCACCAGCGCCCAGTCGAATGATCTCCCAAGAGTCTTTATTGGACAGGGTTTCAGGAAGGACTCTCTTGACCACGCCATTCGCGGTCGCAAGAGCGATGCCGCCGGAGTCATCAAGGGTGGTCAGGCACAGTGCCGATTCACCGACTGGCAGATCCACGAAAGCACCGATTGGCGCGCCCGCGGACAAACCGGGGATGCCGGCAACCGCTGGAAGTGCGGGCAGATCGACCACTGAGACTCGCACGACGCGGCCAGCACTGGTCACCAAGCCAATGGAGCCACGGTTGGTCGCTGGGATCGCGCTAATGATCACATCATGGCTAGCTCGGGCAATATCCCCAGCGAAATCAAATGCGGGCTCGCCGGTGCGCGCCAACAGACCGGTGCTCGACATCAGCACTACGCATGGCTCATCATCTACCTCTAAGGGGACCGTGGCCTGAACTGGCGCTGCACCCGCCTCCATCAGCAAGGTGCGTCTAGCGGTGGCATGGGTTCTAGAAATTGCAGCTAATTCGTCCGAAACAACATTTCGAAGCTGCTGGTCATCATCGATAATTGTGGTTAGTGCCTCGATATCGCTTCTTAAGGTATCGGACTCCCTCTCCAACTCCAGACGTGAGAACTTGGTCAGTCTGCGCAGTGGCATCTCGAGAATGTAGGAGGCCTGGATTTCGCTGAGGTCAAAGACTTCGATTAGTCGATGTCGGGCGGCGGCGGCGTCGTCGGACTCACGAATCAACTGGATAACCTCGTCGATATCCACGATCGCAATTAGGAGTCCGGCAACCAAGTGCAGGCGATCTTCGGCTTTCGCGCGCCTAAACAGACTTCGACGGCGGACGACCTCGAGTCGATGATCGATAAAGACATGCAATAACCGCAATAACCCCAATGTCTGTGGTTGACCATCCACCAGCGCCACCGCGTTGATGTTGACCGACTCTTCCAAAGGGGTAAGTTTGAATAGATTCTCAAGGACCGCCTCGGCGTGAAAGCCATTCTTAATGTCGATTACCAGATTGAGTCCAGAATCGCCATCGGTCAAATCGGTAACGTCGGCAATACCGAGCAGCTTCTTATTCTGGACGAGATCCTTAATGCGCTCGATAACTCGTTCTGGTCCGACGTTCATCGGCAATTCGGTGACAATGATCCCGCGACGCCGTGGCGAGACCTGCTCTATTCGGGTGCGAGCTCTGACCCGGAACGTGCCGCGGCCAAGCTCGTACGCTTCGCGAACCCCGCTGAGGCCAATGATGACCCCACCGCTTGGCAAATCGGGCCCGGGGATGAACTTCATTACCTCGTTTAGCCCTGCCTTGGGGTTCTTTAGTA
Organism: uncultured Actinomycetes bacterium; assembly: GCA_903960135.1. Taxonomy (GTDB): domain Bacteria; phylum Actinomycetota; class Actinomycetes; order S36-B12; family S36-B12. Next base: position 8,046 of record CAJBZP010000048.1, read on the forward strand.
GGTGCCTAGCGGCCCCGACGACCTCGCCGAGATTGTGGGGGACCAAGTTGGTTGCCATGCCCACCGCGATACCGGAAGCGCCATTTACGAGCAGGTTCGGAATGGCCGCAGGCAGCACCGTTGGCTCGGTCTCGCGACCGTCATAGTTTGGTACGAAATCGACTACGTCCTCGTCCAGGCTCAAGGTCATATCAAGGGCGGCAAAGGCAAGTCGGGCTTCGGTGTAACGCATGGCCGCCGGGCCATCGTCAAGTGAGCCGAAGTTTCCGTGACCGTCGACCATCGGTAGACGGAGGGTAAATTGCTGGGCCATGCGAACCAGTGCGTCATAGATCGCGGTGTCGCCATGTGGGTGCAATCGACCCATGACCTCGCCAACCACCCGGGCGCTCTTCACATGGCCACGCTCTGGTCGCAGGCCCATCTGCGCCATCTGAAAGAGGATTCGCCGCTGCACCGGTTTAAGGCCGTCTCGGGCATCGGGTAATGCCCGTGCGTAGATCACTGAATAGGCGTACTCCAAGAATGAGGCCCGCATCTCATCGGAAACATCAATATCCACGATGTGGCCATCACCGGGTGGGGCCGTGGTCGAACGCCTTGCCATTTTTAGCCTTTCTTGCCAACGAGCGGACACTGGCTCCAGTGGTCGGGTACCGGCGAGCAAAAACCGGTAAGTTACCACGATTCTCGCTGGTCAAGGGGCCATTGGACCGCCTCCGACACGGCTAAGGGTCCGGGTGGCTTCCGTTACCCCCGCGGCCAGCGCCTCGGGTAACCCGCGGCCAGCGCACCAACCTGCCAAGAACCCGGCGGCGAAGGCATCACCGGCACCGGTGGTATCGATTACCTTGGCCGGCAGGGCTGGCACCGCACAGCGCAGGTTGCCTTGGGCGCCCACCGCGCCGTCGGGACCGCACTTGATGACAACCGTCTCGACGGCCTCAGCCAGGGCGGCTAAGGCAGCGTTGGTATCGGCTAAACCGGTCAGAGCTTCAGCTTCATCGCGATTAGCCAACAGCACGTCTACCTGGTCGAGGGCAGCCCAGATTGGTGCCCGGTTCCCCGCAATTGGAGCTGCCGAGGCTAGGTCCAAACTGCTTGATAGTTTGCGCGCCCGGGCCCGGGCGAGGGCCGCTTGACCCACTCCTCGGGTGGCCGAGTTGAGCAGGGTGTAGCCGGAAAGGTGCAGATGGGCCCCGGCGGTGAACAACGCATCGGTGAGTTGGGCGACATCGAGGGCCTGGTTGGCCCCTGGGTCCGGCAGCATGGTGCGCTCGCCGGTCGCATCCACCAAGACTATGCAGGTGCCGGTCGCGGTGCCGCTTATCGTCGACGCATGCAGATGTACACCGAGACCGGTTATTGCCTCACGAAATAATGTTGCGAATACATCATCACCGAGTGCGCCAATTAGGTGCACATCTTCACCCAAGTGGGCGAGCCATGCCGCAGTGGTCGCCGCCCCGCCACCTGGTCGTACACTAATTTGAGCGCGGGTATCGCTGGCGTAATTTATTGGCTCATTGGTGACCGCTGCGATATCAATCATCAGGTCCCCGACCAAAACAAAGGGTACCGAGCCGGGGATCGCAGTCATCTATTCGCCGCGGCAGCAAATGCCACTGCGATCTGCGCGGCCAATTCGGCATTCCGCAAAATGATTTGCGTATTGACGACCAAGCTGGCGCCATGTGTTGATCGGTGAAAGTGATCGAGCAAGAAAGGGGTTACATCCTTGCCCGTTACGCCTCGGCTAGTCGCTAACTGCATCCCATCTTGGAGCACCTGATCATGTAAGTCAGGATCGAGCTGATCGGATTCGGGTATCGGGTAGGCCACGATTAGGCCGGACGGGATTTGCATTGAGCGCCGCGCACCCATGATGGCCGCTACCTCGCCGGGGTCAGAAACCGACCAACTAATCCCAAACCCGCTGTCACTTAGATAGAACCCGGGAAAGCGCGTGGTGTTATAGCCCAAGACACCAACATTTAGTGTCTCGAGCCGTTCCAGGGTGGCCCCGACATCAAGGATTGATTTCACGCCGGCACAAACGACGGTGATGGGCGTCTGCCCAAGGGTTGTTAGGTCCGCGGATTCATCCCAAGTCCGGCGGGCATCTCGGTGCACTCCACCTAGGCCGCCAGTGGCAAACACGTCGATGCCGACTAATTGAGCTATGTGGCTGGTAGCAGCAACTGTGGTTGCCCCGCTACCGCGATTAGCGATAACCGTAGCTACATCTCGAACGGAAACCTTGACGATGTCATTCCGATTGGCGACCTGGTCGAGCAGCACCTCAGTTAGCCCAATGTGCACGGTGCCATCAAGAATCGCGATGGTCGCCGGTACCGCCCCTTGAGCACGTATTTGAGCTTCTACCTCGATGGCCACTCGCAGATTCTCCGGGCGGGGCAACCCGTGGCTGATAATGGTGGATTCAAGTGCAACGACCCCCCGATTATCTGCGAGGGCTTGGGCGACTTCCGGGGCGATATTTATCAACTGCTGGCTCACCTCACAATGGTATCTGTGTGCCAGACGCCTAGGAAGGCACGGGTGATCTTCAAGTCTCGACTAGTGCATTTCATCATGGGCGGTCATGTGGCAAGATAGTGAAGTGATGAGCCTCGATCAGCAGTTGCGCACTGATATTCAGCGCAGTGGGTACTACCCGGATCTTGTTTCCGATGCCCTCGACACTGCATTGGCCGGCGAAGCCCTTAAGTCATATCTGGTTCATCACGAGGCCACTTTTGACCACGATGAGTTAAGACGTCACGTAACAGTCCTGGCATTGACGCCAACTCGACTAATCGTCGGGCACACTGACGAGCATGGTGCAGATGAAGTAAATCCCACTCCATTTGCCACTGCTTCGACCGAAGGTGTGCGGCTTGAACGGGTTGATTCGGTTGTCGTCACCCGCGTGGTCAGCGAACCTGCCAAGTACCAGCCGGGTGGTGCTACTTCCGAGGTGGTGCTGACGATCGGTTGGGGTGCGGTCAGTCGCATCGACCTCGAGCCCGCAAGTTGCGGTGACCCCCAATGCGAAGCCGAGCACGGGTATACCGGCACCTCCAGTAACGACGACCTTTCGGTTCGGGTATCAGAAGTCGCAGACGGCGCCGATGTCGTTGCTCAGGCGCTCGCTTTCGCATCGGCTTTGTCACAAGCAACCGCGGCCCGGTTGCGTTAGTTCCTGCCGTTAATCCTCAGATGGCACTTGATTCACAAGCGGCCCAGACGAGTTTGGCCGATGTCGGCACCTCGGCGGCGGCCAGCGTAGGAGTTCCGGGTTACCACGATGTGCTGGGCCTAGGTGATGTCCAGCATGTCGTCATCTGCCTAATTGATGGATTGGGCTGGCTGTCACTGCTTGAGTTTGGGTCGTATGCACCTGACTTGATCCAATTGGGTGGGCGCCCAATGCAGACGGTGTTTCCGACAACAACGCCGACGGCACTCGCATCCCTTGGCACCGGCCAGTTGCCGGGCACTCATGGCTTTGTCGGCGCAACCTTCTTCCTCCCGGAAACCCAATCGATTTTGGCACCGCTGAGGTGGAAACGCGATCCATTACCCGCCATGGTGCAGCCGGCACCAACGATTTTCGAACGGGTGGCTCGGCATGGTGTGCAGATGCTGACCGTGGCACCTGCCAAGTACGAGTTCACCGGATTGACCGCAGCGGCCTTGCGCGGCGGCGGCTACCAAGCGGCCGAAGACACCGCGCAGCGCGTTGCAGGAGTACATGCAGCGGTATCAGGTGCGGGTAGGTCGTTTACCTACGTGTACTGGTTCGAATTGGACCGGGTAGGCCACAAGCATGGTGTCGGGAGCAAAGTCTGGCTTGCTGCACTGGGCCGGGTAAACGACCTCGTCGCCAAGTTGGCGGCGCAGTTGCCGCCCAGTACCGCACTGATCGTTACCGCCGATCACGGCATGATTAATTGCGAATCCAGCAGCCAGGTGTCCATCGAGGGCAATCCTGAATTAAGTGCTGAACTGGTCTTGATTGCCGGTGAGCCACGGGCACGGCACCTCTACGTGCAGCCACGCTGTACAGATGCGGTCGCGGCAAGATGGTCTGCATTCCTTGGTGCCAGCGCGAAGGTGTTCACTAGGGCGCAAATTATTGACTCAGGTTTACTCGGTCCGACTGACCCCGATTTGATTGATCGAATCGGCGATGTGGTTTGTGTAGCAGAAGACACGACGATGCTGACTAGCCTGGTAGATCCCAGGTCCAGTGCACTCCTTGGCCAGCACGGGGCACTTACTCCAGAGGAGCTTGTGATCCCTGGGCTCATTATTCGAACTTGAGGAATCGGACTTGAGGAATCGGACTTGAGGCAAAAATTGAGACCGGGATATGGCAGCATGTCGTCGTGGCCGAGTTAATCTTCTTCGCGGGCACAATGGACTGTGGCAAATCCACTTTGGCACTGCAAACCGACCACAATCACTCGTCGAGGGGCCGTTCTGGCCTGGTGTTCACCCGGTTGGACCGTGCCGGTGAGTCGGTGCTCTCAAGCCGACTTGGCCTTAGTGTGGATGCGATCGAAGTTACCGAGACCCTTGACCTTCGACGGCACGTGGTGGGCGCGCTTTCGCGCGGTGACCGGGTTGATTACCTGATTTGCGACGAGGCGCAGTTCTACACCGAAGCGCAGGTCGAGCAGCTCGCATCCGTTGTCGATGATCTCAGCATTGACGTCTACGCATTTGGCATCATGACTGATTTTCGTACCCGATTGTTCCCCGGATCCGCGCGGCTGGTGGAGCTCAGCGACCGGGTTCAGGTGCTGCAGGTTGAGGCGCTTTGCTGGTGCGGGATGCGGGCGATACACAATGCGCGAACACTAGATGGAGTCGTGGTTGTCGAAGGCAGCCAAGTAATGGTCGGCGATGTCGGTGACGGCGCTGATTCCCGAGTTGATATCCCGGTCGTGTCCTACGAGGTGCTGTGTCGGCGACACTATCGGGCCCGGAAGACCGCTGGCAGCGCCGGTGCTGAGCACATGTCCAAGGAGCCGCTGCCGTTTACTGAGTAGGTCACCCACCCAGGCGGCTGAGTTGCAGATAGCTGCGTTGCGAGACTTGCCGGCCTGCAAACAGCAGGGGGATTGCTGCAGTTTTCGTTAAGCCGAAGGGTTTCAAGTCTTCCCGCTTAGTCCTTTTCGTTGTGGCGTAGGTGTTACCGGTGGCGATATTTTCGAGCGGCTCTTGGACCGTCACCGATCAGCGATGCAACGCCTTATGAGTTGGCCACCAAACCCAAAAGGCTATAGCTCGGTTTCTCCAATTAACGCGGCGCGCACCGGCGCCCCGCGAAAATGTGTCGTATCACGCTGCCAGCAACAAGGGTTAAACACCCCACCTAACGGTAGGGACAGGTGCTACGCGTCTTCACCCGCGAAGCACGAGTTGTAGTAGGTACTAGGCCCATTAAAGTTGGAGGGGTTTATGGTGCAGCCGATAATTCCCGCACCCGGGCGCACCCAGCCAACACCAA
>CAJBZP010000049.1 GCA_903960135.1 uncultured Actinomycetes bacterium
AGTACATTCGTATCCATAGCCCTTGTTACTCTCACAGCTGTCGGTGGAAGTAGCGGTGCGACAGCTGCACCATCGGATAATCCCAAAACGCTCACTACCTACACGACAACTGACAGTGTAATTGTCGTTGATCCAGATGGTGCCGGATTAGATCATGGCGACATCGTTCATCGAAAGGGAAATATTTCTCTGACTCGAGGTGGAAAGGTCATTGGAGTTTCATACACACAGGCGGAAGTCGTTTATGTCGATAAGACAAATGCTACGGATGTGCGTAAACTTTCGATCCAAGCGGTTTACCCCAAAGGGCAGGTTTTTTATGTGGGCTTAGCAGAAGTCAAACTGGGTGAACTCGTTCGTCCTGGGTATAAACTTGAATTCACAATTGTGGGTGGAACTGGAATCTACGCAGGTATTCAAGGCACAGTTGTCTCCACCCTTTTATCCGACGGCGTGACAACCAAGTCCAAGTCGACCTACACACTTAAATAAGTTTTAAAAATTAGTAGTGATGTTTGACTCCACCGGCGGTGATCTCTCGGGATCTAATTTCCAGCAGAACCCGAGAGGCCGTCGGCGGAGTGCGGCTAGCATTCGAATTGGCTGGCGTGCCCGAATTTTTCCGCCAGGTCGTGTGGTCACTCGATTGGTGGAGTCGGTTGAAGTGCCTTGGGCAAAAGTGCTTAATCCTGTTCTTCGGCTGTCGAGATTACGAGCAGCGCACCCTGTTAATCCCGTTGCGTTGGACTCCACATCTCTCGTATAAGAACTACTCTTAAGTAATGGGGACTAGCTAATCTCACATCAGAGTTGATGTAGAGAGGATCTCCTGTATTCGGATCTCATTGCAAAGATGGATTTCACCAAGTATCAAGGTGAACTTCCATACATTGTTAGCACTGTACGAGAACACAAGACGGCGTTTCCCAGTGGATTATGAGGTAAGCCTGTCGAAGTTATCACCAGTTCATGATTCGGTCGTCGTCGGTTTACGTGTCCTAGCGCTTGTTGACCTTGACCTTGACGTAGCGCGAGGTGCCATTGTTCAGGTTCAACCTGACGGGATAGGTGCCTGCTTTGGCGAAGGTCAGGGCCGGCAGGGTTAACGTGCCGTCACTTTCAACGGCGGTGGCGGGCAGCGTCGTCCAAGTCTTGCCAATCTTCACTTGAGCCTTCACGGTGCTGCCCACCGGCAGTGACGGAATGTTCACGAGGGTGGTCGTACCCACATTGACGGTAACCTTTGGCGCCTTGATCTCGGTTCGAGCCGCTGCCTTGGCGTTGCGCTCAACGATCTCGGACACGGCGGTGCCGACGCTAAGAGCACTCCCTAGCCCAATCGCGGTGACGGGAACGACAGCTTGGGGCGATGGTGCTGCCGTTGTCTCCCACGTGTCGGTTGCAGTGGCGGCGGCGGGTTTTTCTGCGGGCGGGGCGATCGTTATCGATACTGACGTGCTCTCGGTCCTGCCTTCTATGCTCGCATAACCGGTGACGGTGTAGGTGCCAGGATTCACGTACACGTGAGAGGTGGGAAAACTGCCGAGCGCCTGGGGATTGCCGGAGCTGCCGAAGCCAGTGCCGTCGCCGAAGTCGACATAGAAGATCGCTAGGGAGGCGTATGGGCCGAGCGCGGTGATGATCGGGCCGAGGTTGAAAGTGGTAGCTGTGCGCGCGGCACCGGGGGTGATATCCATGCCAGGGAGATTCGATGTGTCGAAGCTGGTTTCATTCGACGGAACTGAGGCGGTGCACGGAGTGGGAAGAGGGACACCGACGTAATTGGAAGGCGTGCAGTCGATAGCGCCGGGCACGCTTGCGGTTGCACCGGGCGGGAGGATGACGTCATCGGCGGATGCGGGTGCTGCCGCCCAAATTATGGATCCCGCGAGGATTGTCACACCGGCAACTCGGAGTCGATGCCAATACACGTTACTAATGAGGGCCTCATTCTGCTGCTAGCTCTTTGGAGCACTTGCACAATTGCCATCAAAGGCTAGCACGGTGGCAAATTCTTTACATGCACATAAGCATGAGAGTCCCTTCATATAGCAATAGATCTAGTCTCGGGTGGCTGCCCCGCCGCACTGAAAAAGTCCGTCGCATTGCATAGGGTTTTCGGAATCCCGCTCGGGCACACCGTTCCCCTTAAAGGGGTAGGTCAGTCCTGCGTACGACCGAGCACTGAGTGCCGGCGGGAGTAGCCGAAGTAAATCACCATTCCGACTGTCATCCAGAGCGCGAACACCAGCCAGGTCACGGGATCGAGGCCACTGACGATGACGAGGATCATCACGATCCCGAGAATGGGTAGCAGAGGGAACAGGGGAGTGGTGAAGCCGCGCGGCAGATCCGGATGCTTGCGGCGCAAGATGATCACGCCCACGTTCACCACGGCGAAGGCGCCGAGGGTGCCGATGCTGGTGGCCTCTGCGAGCTGACCGAGGGAGACAAATGCTGCGGGGATCGCGATGATGAAGGCCGTTACGACGGTGGCGGCCACCGGCGTCTGGGTGCGCTGGTTCACGCGGGTGAATAGGGGTGGAAGCAGGCCATCGCGGCCCATGGCGAACAGGATGCGCGTCTGGCCGTAGAGGGTAATCAGCACGACGCTGAAAATCGAGATGATCGCCCCCACGGCGATGATGGTGCCGGCCCACGTGCCACCGACGGCCGCATTGGCAATGGAGGAGAGGACCGCCTCGGCACCCTTGCCTGCATTGTTCTCCCAGTTCTGGGCACCGAGGGCCGCGAGGGTGACCAGCAGGTAGAGCCCTGTCACCACAGCAAGGCTGCCGATGATGGCGAAGGGAAGGTCGCGCTTGGGGTTCTTGGCCTCCTCGCCGGCGGTGGAGGCCGCGTCGAAACCTATGTAGGAAAAGAAAATCTGCCCGGCTGCAGCGGTCACGCCCAGCAGGCCCAGAGGCAGGAACGGTGCCAGGTTGCTGCCATCGAATGCGGTGAAGGCCACGACCGAGAAGAAGATGAGGATCGCGATCTTCAGGAGCACCATGACCGTATTGGCCTTGGCCGATTCCGAGGCTCCACGGATCAAGAGCACCGCGCACGCGAGGATCACGATGAGTGCCGGGACGTTAAAGACACCGCCGTCGCCGGGTGGGTTTGCGAACTGCGGCGGGATCGAGAGCCCGAAGGAACTCAGGAAGGAATTGAGGTATTCACCCCAGCCCACGGCCACCGCAGCTACGGAGACGCCGTATTCCAGCATGAGCATCCACCCCACGGCCCAGGCCACGACTTCTCCCAAAGTGACGTAGGCGTAGGAGTACGACGAGCCACTCGCTGGGATGGTGCTTGCCATCTCCGCGTAGGACAGCGCCGACAGCAGCGCGGTGAATCCGGCGAGCAGGAAGGACAGCAGAACGGCGGGCCCGGCCTTGGGAATTGCGACTCCGAGAATGACGAAGATGCCGCTGCCGATGATCGATCCGACGCTGAAGAAGAGCAGGGTGGAGCGGCCCATCGTCCGTTTGAGCTCGGAGTGACCCGAGATATCGGACACAGGCTTGAGCCGGAATAGGCCGGCTGATCTGCCTCCCGAGGATCTACGTTGCACGGCGATACAGTACCGGCGACGAGGTCATGCGGTGTGTCGATCTCGTTCTTATCGGACTTATCGGAAAGGGTGCGGTAATGACCATCGTCGTGGGCGTCGGAGCCGATGACACCAAAGCTGATGCGGTTGCGCTGGGTGCGGTCACGGCGCAACTCCTCGACGAGTCAGTGACATTGGTCCATGTTCACCCGCCGACGATCGACTATCCAAACGTGGGTCACGTGGATGCCGAATGGGCCGCCTATTTGCGCGAGCAGAGCGATGATGTCTTGGCTGCCGCCACCACGCAATTGACGAAACTGGGTTGGAGTGGGGCCGTCGAGCGGCGGGTTGTTTCCGCCCGCGCAGTCAGTCGGGGACTGATGAAGGTTGCAGAGGAACTTGGTTCATTGGCTATCGTCATCGGTCCCGGACTGCAGGCGCACGACGGTCACGTGGCGATGGGGTCGATCGCCCAGTCGTTGCTGCATGGCGGATCGTGCGCGATCCTCATGGCCCCCGAGGGCTATCAGGCGTCTGTGCCTCATGCCCTGGGCCGGCTCGTCGTGGGCTTTCAGGACACGGAGGAATCTCGGCGGGCGGTGGCGGCTGCCCACTTGATCGCTCAGGCGGCCGGCGTTTCGGTCGAGCTGCTGACCGTCGTGTCGCGCGCCACCAGGATCTTCACCCCGCGCCTGGGACGAGACCCAGAAAGCGCGGTGATGCAGGCCCTCGTTGAGCGTGAGATGCAGGCACAGGATCAGGTGCTCGCCGAGCAGGGCATTGCCGGTGTGGTCGTGCAGGGCGACACCGTCGGACAGGCGATGTCTGCTTTCAACTGGCGGGCTGATGACCTCTTCGTCCTGGCATCTAGCACCGCCGGACCACTCCAGCGTGTGCTGCTCGGCGACAGCTCGCACAAACTCGTGCGCGCCAGTTCCTCACCAGTACTTGTGCTGCCGCGCTTCTCCAAGCACGACCGGGCGCCGAGCATGACCGAGTCGCCCATTGCGTAGATACCCGACTGCTCGTTGCCGCCGCATCCAAGGGTTGCGAGCCGGAACAGACTCGGCGGCCGGGGCGTGGCCAGTACCGTAGAGCAACTTCGTGCCTTGGAGGCAATCGCAATCCTCGGCCTGGATGAAACTTCGAATTGATAACGATTAGCGCGGCGCACGATGGGTGAGTCATGGGCGGCTATGGATCCAACTAACCTAGGGGTCCAGTTTGCGTTGAGAGGTAACGATGGTCAATCCGGTGGCAATTTCGCTGCGGGGGCTCACTCGGCGGTTTGGCGACGTCGTAGCCGTAAATTCCATCGACCTTGATGTCCTCCATGGTGAATTCCTCAGTCTCCTTGGCCCGTCGGGATCGGGTAAGACGACCGTCTTGCGAATGATCGCCGGCTTTGAACGGCCCGATGCCGGTACCATCGAACTCGCCGGTACCGATGTCACGATGACCGCGCCCTACGCCCGTGATGTCAATACGGTCTTTCAGGACTACGCCCTGTTCCCACATATGACGGTGGCGGAGAATGTCCAGTACGGGCTTCGGGTGAAGAAAGTGGCGAAGGCGGAGCGGGTTGAGCGAGCGCAGGCCGCACTGGCATCAGTGCGGTTAGCCGATTACGAGGATCGAAAGCCAGCGCAGCTATCAGGCGGGCAGCGTCAGCGAGTTGCCTTGGCCCGCGCCCTCGTAAATCGCCCCAAGGTGCTCCTCCTTGACGAACCACTGGGAGCACTGGACCTAAAACTTCGTGAGCAGATGCAGGTGGAACTGAAGGAGATTCAGCGCGAGGTTGGTATCACCTTCGTCTTCGTAACCCATGACCAAGACGAGGCCCTAACAATGTCGGACCGGATTGTCGTCATCAATGAAGGTCGGATTGAACAGATCGGCACCCCCACCGAGGTCTACGAGCATCCGGCCACCGCCTTCGTCGCAGGTTTTGTCGGCATCTCAAATCTGCTGGACCCGGTAACGGCAGAGCAGGTAATAGGCAGACCCGGCACTTGGTCAGTTCGGCCGGAAAAAATCCACGTTCATCTGTCGGGCGAGTCGGCGCCCGCCGGTCACCATTGCCTTAATGGCACTGTTCGTGAGGTTATTTACGTCGGTATGTCAACCCGTTTTGTCGTTGACCTGCCCGCGGGCGGGTCATTGATGGCGGTGAGGCAAAACTCCGAGGGATCTACTGACCTTGGCCACCTGCGCGGGCAATCAGTAGGTCTGTCGTGGGATGAAAGGTACGAGTATCAAGTTGCTGACCGAATTTGATTGAACCCGTTACGAGCAATTGCTTGCGACGGCCTAGGAAAACAGGAGGAAGTGAATGAAACATTCGCGACTGATCAAAATGGCGGTGGTCACCTCGGCCGCCGCTTTGACCCTTGCTGCCTGCGGCGGCTCGGGCAGTGGTAGCACCGAGGCAGGTGCGGCGCCTGGCGGTCAGGCTTATGCCGGACCGGTCGGGGATGGCGAGGGCAAGCTCAGCGTCCTTGCTTGGCCGGGCTATGCCGAGGAGGGATCAACTGATCCGGCCGTGGATTGGGTGACCCCCTTCGAGGAGGCCACCGGGTGTCAGGTCGATGTCAAGGTTTTTGGCACCTCTGATGAGGCGGTTAAGTTGATGCAAGGTGGCGGCTATGACGTCATCTCAGCTTCGGGTGACGCTTCGTTGCGCCTGATCTACGGTGAGAATGTGCAGCCGGTCAACTTGGACCTGGTGCCAAACTACGCGGATATCTTCGCCGATCTGAAGGGTCAATCACACAATACGGTGGCCGGCGCTTCCTACGGAGTACCGCATGGTCGTGGTGCGAACCTACTTGTTTGGAACAAGGAGAAACTGGGCGACACGGTTGACTCCTGGTCAATCATGTTCGAGCCGGACTCACCGGCTGCCGGTGGTGTTGGTCCTTACGATTCACCGATCTACATAGCTGATGCCGCCGTCTACTTGATGGCGACCCAGCCAGATCTTGGGATCAAGTACCCGTATGCGCTCGACCAGACCCAATTCGACGCTGCGATCGCCCTGCTCAAGCAACAAAAGCCGCTCGTAGGTGAGTACTGGAGCGACTACCTCAAGCAGATCGACGCGGTGAATGCGGGCACAATGACGGGCGCGACCTCATGGCAGGTAATTGTCAATGGGCTCGATCCCGCCGTGGTTGGCTCGACGAAAGCCAAGGAAGGTGCAACGGGTTGGTCCGACACGTGGATGATCGCGAAGGACACCCCGAACGTTAACTGCTCCTACAAGTGGCTCGACTGGATTGCCTCGCCGGCAACGAACGCCCAGGCGGCTGAATGGTTCGGTGAAGCCCCAGCGAACAGCAAGGCCTGCGAGCTGACGGCGGACCCGGAGCACTGCACCAAGTTCCATGCCGGAGATACCGAGTACTGGAAGGACGTCTATTACTGGAACACACCGTCCGAGGCCTGCCTCGATGGTCGCACTGATGTCAAGTGCGTGCCTTATGCCGAGTGGTCTAAGGCATGGTCGGAGCTTCGCTCCTAGTAATTAGGTAATCGGCAAGCGCGGCGAGGGATCCAATGACGACAGTTGAGCTAGCTTCACCCAAGGGTGGCTTCGGCTACCGGCATCCACGAGCACGGCTCGTGGCTCTGCTCGGTGCACCGATGAGCTGGCTGATCGTCATCTATTTAGGCTCCCTCGCCGCGCTTTTCCTCACTGCATTTTGGACGGTCGATGGTTTTACCGGTGCGCTAGTCCGGACATTCACCCTCGAAAATTTCGTCGATGTATTCACCACCCCTGCCTACTTGTGGGTGATGGCTCGGACAGTAGGTATTGCTGTTGCCGTCACCATCTTGTGTTTGCTGTTGGCGGTGCCCGTGGCCTATTTCATGGCCCGCATTGCCACAAAGCGCTGGCAGCCGCTCCTTGTCGCAATGATCCTTACGCCACTTTGGGCGAGCTATCTGGTCAAGGCGTACGCCTGGCGGGCCATGCTCAGCCCGGAGTCAGGTGTCATCGCTTGGTTCTTGGCACCACTTGGTATCGGGGGGCCAGGATTTGGCATCTTCGGCATCATCGTCACCCTCACCTACCTGTGGTTGCCCTACATGATCTTGCCGGTCTACGCCGGGTTCAGTCGGCTGCCAGACTCGATGCTCGATGCCTCCGCGGATCTTGGTGCGAAGGGTTGGCGAACTTTCCGCAGTGTGGTCGTGCCACTGATTTTTCCAGCCATTGTCGCTGGGTCAATCTTCACTTTCTCCCTGAGCTTGGGCGACTACATCACGGCACAAATCGTGGGTGGCAAAGTGCAGATGCTGGGCAACGTGGTCCAGCAGAACTACGTCACGAACCTGCCTTTCGCTGCGGCCTTCGCGGTGATTCCGGTGCTCATCGTCCTCATCTACCTAGCGGCTGTCCGACGGACCGGCGCCCTCGATAACTTATGAGCACAAGTCGCGGCACCAAGATCGCTCTCAGTATCTTCGCAATTATCGTTTTCGGATTCGTTTACATTCCGCTATCGGTCGTGCTAATCAACTCATTTAATGCCGGCGAGACTCTTTCTTGGCCACCCTCGGGATTATCAATCAAGTGGTGGCAACGCGCGATCGACAACGAAGGAGTGCGCGAAGCGATCGTCACAAGTGTGATCCTCGGCCTTATCGCCACTGCAATCGCACTTGTCCTCGGAACACTGGCGTCACTGGCGCTATCGCGGTTTCGTTTCTTCGGCCAAGATGCCATTTCGCTACTGATTATCCTGCCGATTGCCCTCCCGGGCATCGTCACGGGCATCGCCCTTAACAACGTCTTCACCTCCTACCTCGGGGGCCTGACTTTTCTGACGCTGATCATCGGTCATGCGACTTTTACCATCGTGGTGATCTATAACAATGCGCTAGCGCGCCTTCGGCGAACTGGTAGCAGTCTTGATGACGCTTCCGCCGACCTCGGAGCTGGTCCGTGGACAACGTTCCGGTTGGTTACGTTCCCGCTCATGCGATCGGCGCTGATCGCGGGTTCGGTACTCGCCTTCGGATTGTCCTTTGACGAGATCATTGTCACGACGTTCACGGCCGGGCCGGGCATTACCACATTGCCAATTTGGATTTATCAGAATTTGTTCCGACCTACTCAAGCGCCGATCGTGAACGTGGTTGCCGCGGCTTTGGTACTCATAAGCATATTGCCCATTTATGTGGCGCAAAAACTGTCAAGTGACAGTGAGCGCGGTGGCGGCATTATGTAACCTGCCCCGGATTTAACAGTTCCGAGCCGGCAGGTGCGCTAGCCCAGCAAAGTAATCGTTGAGTAGATCAGCGAGACAAGTGCGGCGACGGCGATGACCGTCCGCGACAATCGGACAGCTTGTGCTTGCGATAGCCGCCTACGCAGGAGCGACCCGGCGCCGGTGCCGATAAGTAGGCAACCGACACCGATGGCATAGAACCACCAGGGCAGGGCGGGCAGGCCAAGAATTGGCAGGCTGACGATATCGATGCCGATGAAGACCAGTTGCAAGGTGCGCAGGAAATCACCGTGGGCCCAGCCTTGGTTGATTAGGTACGAGGCGACGGGCGGGCCGCCGACCCCCGCGTAGGTGTTGATCGCCCCGCTCCAGACGCCGGCGATCGCGCCATCGGCGGGCCTCGCCCCTGATTTCCAGAATGCGAGGGTCACAAGGGATGCCAGCGCCGACAGCGCGATGAGGATAGGCATCACCGCTTCGGGGATGAGTTTGACCATCGCAAATCCAATGAGGACGCCGACGGCGAGGCTGGGCCCGAGGATGCGAAAAGCCTCCCAGTGGATTCGGCCGCGCTCGCGGGTCAGCAACCAACTATTTTGCAGCAGGGCGAATAGGTTGATCAGGCCGACCGAGGAAGGCCCAGGCATGATCGAGTTGACGATGGGGGCCGCGGTGAGATTAAAGCCGAGCCCACTTGAGCCTTGGACGACGGCACCCAAGAAGATCGCACCCGCCACGATTGCCATGCCGGGTAGGTCCACGTATTGATGTTAGTCATCGACTGCGATTAGGCGCGGGCTGTGTTAACTTTTCTCGAGCAGATGTTGTAATCCCGATGACCAGCAGTCCCCAAGATCAGTGATGCCCATGGATGGAGCCCTCATGTCAAGTTCGCTGGCACGGTCGCCGTGGCAGGTAGTTTTGGCAAGTTCGACAACAATCGTGCTTGCCGTCAGTTACTCCATATTCGCGCTCTTGATGATCTCGCAGGCTGGGGATCGAGTAGGCGCAGGTGCGCATCTAAGCCAATTTCAGGCGGTTGCTAGCTTCGACGAAATTGGGTCGGGAGCAGATATTCATGAATGGTTTGCTCTCGCGGCAACGGTCTTTGGCGTGGTCGCTACAGCGCTATTCCTCCTGGGGGTTCTGCTTTGGCAGGGGGTTGCCCGACCAGGGGTTCGACTCATCGCAACTATCACAACCGTGATCTCGTTCGTCGGTGCACTTGTGCCGCTGCTTAGTGGCTTAGGTGCCGAAAACGCCGTGCCAGTGGAAAGCCTGCTAGTTATCGTGTTCGTTAACCTCGTTGCTGTCATCGGCTGCCTGTTGCTTTGGGCGCCGGCGGTTAGAGTGTGGATCCAAGAGCCTATTTCTAACTAGAGACGAGTGACATCAGATGAAATTCCAGGGCACCACTGGGAGTCTTTTCGCAGTTGCCTGTGCGACGGCCCTGCTGGCGGGGGTGGCGGGTGTCGTAGCTCCGGCGGCTCCAGCGGTAGCTCCGGCGGCACAATCTTTTGAGCCGACCTTGTCGTATTACAAGTGCCCGCCTAAGTCACTGCCGGCCGGGGTGCAGTGCGCCAAGCTCACGGTGCCCTTGGACTGGCAAACACCCAATGATGGTCGAACAACCACCATTGATGTGCGGGTGATGCGCTCGAAGGCGGGCAAGGGTGGGTTTACTTTCAATCCGGGCGGCCCGGGTGGGTCGGGGATCGAGTCGCTCCCGTGGGTGTACTCGTTGCTGCCCGATGAGGTGGTGTCGCAGTTTGATTTCGTGGCTTGGGATCCGCGCGGGGTGGGAGGTAGCGGGCCGAAGTTCACCGGTTGTCAATACGGCAACATGGTTACGCCGTATCCGCCCGCGACCGGCCCGGTGGATTGGCAGGTGTACTGGCAGCAGACGGCAGATCAGGTTGCGGCAATCAACACTGCGTGTTTGGCGGCTAATCCTGATTCGGCCCCGTATCTGGGCACTTGGCAGGTTATTCGTGATCTCGACGCATTACGTGCCGCGCTTGGCTACTCGGCGTGGAACTTCTGGGGGATGAGTTATGGCACGCGAATTGGCAACGCCTACGCGCGCACGTTCCCCAATAGGTTGCGGGCGTTAATCATGGACGGCAGTTTGCCGGCGGAAGATACAACATATGGGCTTGCCACTTCGTTTCCGCCGAACGCCTGGGTGTCCTTGCAACTGTTCCCGGCTTTGGCGGCCCCAGCGGCGGCCCGCAAGATCACGGTGATCGAGGAGTATCTAAATGGCACGGTAGTGGCCTTGCCCGATGGCACCGAGTTGACCAGGTGGAATTGGACGGAACAATTTCGGGCACTCCTGGCGTCGCAGCGCCAGTACCCGGTTGCGGTGGCATTCGTCAACAACCTCTATGCGGGTATCACCGCCGCGACGCCGGCTGAGCGCACGAAGCGACTCGAGGTAGTCGCAAACATTTCTAAGCAACTTCGGGCGAGTCTTAGCGAGCAAATGACGGATACGGCGGCTGTTTTTGTGTTCGTGGAATGTGCCGATGCGCACGATCGCCCAACACCGTCGCAGCTCGCCGCCGCCTCGGAGTCTGTCGAGCGAAACTATGGTGCTACTCGACCTTATTCCATAGGAAATTATCCAGACTCTTACACTGCTGCGTGCTTTGGGCTGGCCCCTGAGGATTTATCGCCGGCTATCCCCACTGGATCCAGCACGATCGCCTTGAAGACGCCTCCGGTGTTCGTGCTGTCCACAGGGGATGCGGCGACGCCTTGGATTTGGGGGCGGTCCCTTGCGAACACTTTCGCCAGGTCACGCACGATCACCTACTACAGCACCCAACACGTCTCGTATCTGTTCTCCCCGTCTACTTGTGTCAACACACCGGTTACCGAGTACCTGCTGACACTGAAACTGCCCGCCCCAAACCGCCTTTGCGCGTATGTCCCTAGTGCCCCCGTCGCGCAGCGTTAACGCCTGGGCAGCTGGCAACTTCGCCGGGTGGCCAATCCAGACCCACGTTCTTGCTTTGCGGCGATATCGAGTGGCGAAGCGATATCTCCGGTTTGGTTCTTAGCCGCGGCGGCACAGACTAATCAGTCGTGCTCGAAATC
>CAJBZP010000050.1 GCA_903960135.1 uncultured Actinomycetes bacterium
AGCGGCCCCCGAGTGATTTAGCTGTTCAAGTACCCAAGTTGGCCGGCCGACGCGGATCAGCCTCTCGCCCACAGTCGCGGTTGCCCCCCGGCCCGGTGAATTACGGAATCCGATGACGGCTGTGATCGCAACCGGTGCGCCCGCGGCGGCGACTATCGCTCGCGCCAACGGATGCTCGCTATAGGACTCAACTCGCGCAGCCAAATTAAGAATCTCAACGCGATCTTGACCCGGCGCCACCGTCACGCTTCGCACCGCCATCACACCGGTGGTAATCGTGCCGGTCTTATCCAGCACCATGGCATCAATGCGGCGGCTTTGCTCCAAGGTTTGCGGGCCGCGCAGCACGATACCGAGCTGCGCCCCGCGTCCGGTGCCAACTAGCAGCGCGATCGGGGTGGCTAGGCCGAGTGCGCACGGGCAGGCAATGATCACCACGGCTACCGCCGCCCCAAAGGCCGCCTGCGCGTCAGCGGTAATAACGAGCCAGGCAATAAGAGTTACCAGCGCTAAGCCCAGGACAATCGGGACGAATACCGCCGCGATTCGATCAGCAAGCCGCTGGATCGGCGCCTTACCCGTCTGCGCGGCCGCCACCAACCGCGCGATTTGCGCTAACTTGGTTTGCTCGCCCACCCCCGTGGCCCGAATAAGTAATCGCCCGTCCAGGTTCACGGTGGCCCCAACCACGGCAGATCCCGGGCCAACCCAGATTGGGATGGACTCACCGGTCAACAGTGATTCATCCACCGAGCTCTCGCCCTCAATGACTTCGCCGTCTGTTGCTATCCGCTCACCTGGCTTGGTGATGAAGGTGTCGGACACCAGCACTTCAGCAAGGGGTACCTCGGTTTCAATCCCATTGCGCAGCACCGTCGCGCGGTCAAGGCGCAGCGACAACAACTCACGCATAGCCGAACTCGAAGTGCGTTTCGCCCGAGACTCGAACCAACGCCCGGCCAGCACGAATACCGGAAGCGCCGCCGCCACCTCGAAATACAAGGCTGGTTGCTGACCCATATCAGCCATCGCCCCAACAAATAGTGAATGGGTGGCCCGATAGGTAAGTGCACCTGACCCACCAAGTAGCAGTGCCCAAACACTCCAGAGGTACGCAGCCCAGGTGCCCAAACTAATCAACGTATCCATATTCGCGGTGCCGTGACGCAAGTTCAACCAAGCCACTTTGTGAAATGGCCACGCTCCCCAAACCACCACTGGAGTTGTCAACGCGAGCAGCACCCATTGCCAGCCATCGAATTGCAAACTTGAAATCATCGAGAGCAGCACAACCGGGATGGCCAGTATTAGCGAAAACCAAAAATGCCGGCGGATGGAAATTGCATCTTTGGCTATTGCCTCATCCACATCACTTTGCCGCCCCGGTACTAGCGCGTCGTAACCCGCTTCTTTTATTGCTCGGACGAAATCCGCGGGCAGGTATTGAGCGGGGAAATCAATGTGTGCGGATTCGGTTGCATAGTTAACGCTCGCGGTTACCCCCGGGAGTTGATTCAGTTGACCCTGGATCCGCTGCGCGCACGAGGTGCAGGTCATGCCGATTACCGCAAGATCAATCTCCTGCAGTTCAAGGCCCACCGTCACATCCTCCCACCCAAATTTCATCGTTGCACACGGCCGTAGGCTGAGCCCATGGCCAGTGCCGGACGACTCGCGCTGGTTGGCAGTGGCGAGTACCTCCCGGTGATGCAAGAGGTCGAGGAGTGGCTACTCCAAAACCGGCCCGCGCGCTATGTGCAACTAGCCACCGCGGCAGCCCCGGAGGGTCAACGGTCACTAGATAACTGGCATCGCCTTGGGGCACAGGCCGCACAACGCCTCGGCGTTGAGCAAGTCATCATCGATGTGCGCACCCGGGAGGACGCCAACGATCCCAAGTGGGCCACCCTGATCGACGGTGCCGGCCTGATTTATCTATCCGGCGGTAACCCGGGGTTCCTTGCCCGCACCCTGGTAGGCACCTTGGTCTGGCAGGTGATCGAGCGCGAGTGGCGCCAAGGCGCATCGCTGGCCGGCTGCAGCGCCGGGGCCATGGCCCTTGGTGGATACGTACCCGATTTTCGACATCCGCGGGCCGGAGGTGTCGATGGACTCGGCATCATTCCAGATATTCGAGTCTTGCCGCACTTTGACCGCTACACCAAGTGGGTACCAGATTTCGCAATGCGACCGCTTGTCGCGCCCGGGACCTACATCGTCGGCATAGATGAAGACACCGCATTAATAGGTGAACCAAGAATTGACGACCAGACCACAGCTCCCGAAGCTAAAGACGGCTTGGAAACTTGGCAGTTCCGCGCCCGCGGGCGCCAATCAGCGTGGCGAATTGAGACCGATAGGCGCTACCGCATCAACAGCGCACTCGACCTGCGCGTTCGTACCGGCAACTGAAGCTCGCGGCAAGTTCGTGACCATCCGCACCTACATTCCGCGACGCGGCCGCGTCTCCGAGCGCCAAGCAACAGCCATTGCTGAGGCGGGTGGGCTGCTGCTGCCAATGGGAGCTGAAATCCTCGATCTTGGCGAGATTTTCGCAGGCCTGCCGGTGGTTCTCGAAGTCGGCTTTGGTACCGGGTCAGCAACGGTCACTATGGCCGAATCTGCACCAGATCTTGGGATTCTCGCGGTTGATGTCCACACTCCCGGGCTCGGCGACTTGCTGTATCGCACCCGCGAAAGACGCCTTACAAATATTCGCGCCATTGCTGGTGACGCCCTCGTGGTCGCCGAGCAGATGCTGTCCCAATCTGCCCTCGAGGGGATTCGAACTTTCTTCCCGGACCCGTGGCCCAAAGCGCGGCACCACAAAAGGCGCCTTGTCGCACCGGCGAATGCCGCGCTACTTGCATCGCGTACCAAAGTTGGTGGGTTCTGGCACCTGGCTACCGACTGGCAGCCGTACGCC
Organism: uncultured Actinomycetes bacterium; assembly: GCA_903960135.1. Taxonomy (GTDB): domain Bacteria; phylum Actinomycetota; class Actinomycetes; order S36-B12; family S36-B12. The sequence continues at coordinate 2,927 of CAJBZP010000050.1, forward strand.
GAGCAGATGCAGGAAGTTCTCGATGCATCAAGGCAGTGGACCGGCGGGGTAATACCCAGACCCACGGATCGTCCGATTACCAGGTATGAGGCAACAGCAATCCGCGAGCACCGAAACAGCACCGATCTTTGGTACCGAAGGACCAAAGTTTCCTAATCCTTGCGTCGCATGTTCGAATCCTGCCGGGGCCACGTGCGAAAGAGGTTGCGCCCCAACAGGTTTCTGTTGGGGCGCTTCTCTGTCTAGTACATAATCCCTGCTCATCTGCTAGCAGTTATCTAGCAGGGTCCCTAGGAGCGAATGCTTGTCACGCCTGGCGCAGCATCGAATCGAACGTCGCCTGCACCGGCGCTTCGACGTCGGCGGACTCCAGCAGCGTGTGCTCGATGCTGCCCAGGGTGTTGCGGGACACGTTGTCCCTGCGGCACGCCTCGATCGACGTGATGGTGCGGTAGTCCAGGCCGGTCTCGGGCCGGAACGACCTGGCACTGCGGATGCCGAGTTCGATCCTGCGGCGGGTGATGGCGTCAGCCATCTTGCGCGCCCCGTTGGTGGTGAGTGTGACGTTCCGATCCCGCACGTGAACTCCTCCGCTGGCCTGACGAATGGCTGCGATGTGCTGACTTGGATGGAATGTTAGTGACTCGTCATGATTCATGATGATCCGTAGCGTCTGGTCTATGACACATTTCAGTACGAATCACCTACCTAGAATGGGGTTCGCGGGATTGCTCACACAGATGAATGACCCATGCTGACTCATGTAATGCTCGTCTAATCCAAATTGCGTATTTGGTGCGTTCTCCGAGAGCGGCAATGATGCTTCTTGAAACAGATGCAATCCTTGAGCCGGAAGCAGAGAATCCCCCGGAGACCGTCATCGCGCTCGCGCCCACCGCCACGATCTCGCCGACGCCGGCCTTCAGTTACCGTAGCAGCCCAGGGCACCCGACGGACATAAGCAGCTGGGGCCCGCCACGGCATACGCCCCGTCCCCAGGGGAAGGGAGGGGAGGGATGGGAGGGATGCTCGGTTTGGTCCGCGACTGCTCGGACGTCGTCGGATTCGATGTCGCCGCCCCACTGCCCTGCTTTCCGTGCGACAGCATCACCGCGGTCATCCCCTCCTCGTCCGGAGTGAGCAGGATCGTTCCGGTTGCACCCACGCCGTGCGCGACGCCCTTGGAATCCATGACCATCAGGACCCGCGTCGGATCACTCCAGCCATCCCCAGTCGCTTTGCCCGCCTTGCACTTGGCCGCATGATCCGCGCAGTCACGCCACTGTTCCCACGCAACCCCAGCCGATTCCTTCACCTTGCGAACTATCAGCCGATGCTGCCAACTGACCGGCGAACCCTCCCGGAAGCCCGTCAACGAAGTAAGCCACCCACCCTTGAGATCCTGCATGTTCTGGATCGGACCCAATGTTGGCGCGGCCCCCACGGACCCGGCACCACCGACCGTCAACGCCACCGCGAACACGCCTGCACCAATGACGGCCAACGCCCTAACGCTCAACCTGCTCATGAACACTCCTTGCGGTCAGGGGCCTTCGGCCCGGGCGTACACCTCCACGAACCAATCCCACCGCCGCACGTCGCGCGCAGGGCAACAATCCGCATGCAGTCTGTCAGACGCAGCCCGTCCCTGTTGGATTCCATCAACATCCGAACGCGGGCGAACGCGGACCAGCCTTGTCCTCGTACACCAACGCCCTGCACCCGCCATGCTGCACAGCGTCAACTGATGACGTACGGGTTCCTAATCCTTGCGTCGCCTGTTCGAATCATGCATTCTTGGCCTAGATCCACCACGAGCGGATTTCGTGCGCGAACCAAGTGCATTGTGACCGGACCCCTGAGTCGTCGCTCCTAGATATCGGGGCCATTAGACGGCCAGAGGGCGCAAAAGGGGGTGACTTGTACTCGCTCACGTATCCTCGTGTCCGGGAGTTCGCTCAGGTTTTCGATTGTCAGGTTTTCTATTGGAGGGACCGTGCTTAGTAAGCCACTAGTCGCTGGGATCCTCGTGGTGGTCGTCCTTGCACTTATTGCTGGCGGTATCAGCCTCAGCGTGAATCGTGGTAACCAGGTTGCTGCCGACGCGCTGGCTGTGCGCGCCGCGGCCTGCGCCGCTGGGGACTGCCAGATCGGCGACCCTGGCCCGGGTGGCGGGATTGTCTTCTATGACGCGGGCTCCAACCAGCCGTGGGGCAGGTATTTGGAGGCGGCTCCCGAATTACCTGAAGAAGTGTGGTGCGACGTGTGGTCCTTGGATGTTGTCTCTGGAACGACGGAAGAAATAGGTGCCGGCGCGGCGAACACGAAGCTGATCGCAGCCGCGTGCGGGTCCGGAGCGGCGAATACCGTGAGCGACTACGAAGGCGGTGGAAAGGCCGATTGGTTTCTACCCTCCGCGGATGAGTTGAACGCCTTGTATGAGCAGCAAGCCAAAGTTGGCGGGGTTGGGGCTGGTGGCTACTGGAGTTCCTCGCAGGGGCCTTCTGGCGAGGCGTCGTACCAAGGCTTCACTCCTGGGTTTCAGCACGGCTACTACGAGGGCGCCGCGTATGGCGTCCGTCCGGTTCGTGCTTTTTAACTTTTCAGCCGTTTAGCTACTTATAATTTCATCGCGACCATGCTGATCGACAGCTTTCGGTTGTAGCCCGCACTTAGCGCAAACAACGATCTGGAAAGGTAAGAGATGAGAGCGCAGCGTCAACCTGCCCTGCTCGCGGCCTGTGCACTTTCGGCACTTGTACTCAGCGCGTGCAGCTCGGGATCCTCGGAACCTGCAAGTTCAGCCGCAGCCACGTCGGCGGCAGCGGTAGAGACTTCTGGGGACTACCTGGTTGGTGATACCGGGCCGGGTGGCGGGATCGTGTTCTATGACGCGGGCTCCGTGCAGCCGTGGGGTCGATATTTAGAGGCGGGGCCCCAATTGGCTCCAACTGATTGGTGTGGTGACGATTGGGAATTGGATGTCGCTGGGACGAAGGAAACTATCGGAGCAGGTGCGGCGAATACTGAGTTGATAGCTGCTGCGTGCGGGGAAGGTGCGGCGAACACCGTGAGCGACTACGACGGTGGCGGGAAAACCGATTGGTTCTTGCCCTCCAAGGATGAGTTGAAGCCGCTGTATGAGCAGCGAGACACTGTTGGCGGGTTTGGTTTGCCTGGCAACAACTGGAGTTCCTTTGAAACCTACTGGAGTTCCACGCAGGGCGATATTGCTACGACGGGGTTCACGGACGTCGCTTGGGCCCAGGACTTCGACGGTGGCGCTCAGCGGGATGATTGGGGCAAGGGCAACATATTCGGCGTCCGTCCGGTCCGGGCTTTTTAACTACTCATTTTTTTATGATGTCTCAAGGCAGTTGCGGGCGGCCGCGAGCCGCGAAAGCAGCAACCTTCTACACCGACAAACCTAACCGCGAACTCCCTGAATACGCCGAACCCAGATAACCGCGAGCAACACCGCGGCTATCAATGCGGCAAGCAATGCCCAGAAGAAAACATAGATATCGATGGCCACTCCAATAGGTGGCGCATTGGGTAGCGCGTTGCGCAAAATCGGCATCGCAAACAGCACGCCGGTGGCCCAAGTCAACAAGATTGCATCCATCGCTCGCCGATTTGATGCCACCAGCATGGCAACCCAAAAAACGACAGAAGCCAAAATGACGATAAGCCCAAGTATCGAAAGCGCGAAAAGTTTTATGCTGAACTCCCGATTGAAATCAATGAAGACTTCTTGGGTGGTGCTGACATCTAACGGAAGCTGCACGGCGGTGTTCCAGCCACTTACGCGACCACTAGCCGCTGATCGCACCAAAAGATCTTCAGCGATACTCGCTTCGCCGCCAGCACCCTGCTCCAGCACCACCGCGGAGATCAACAACTCGGTGCTGTAGTCATCGAATGGATAGTTGGCAATATCCAGACCATCGAGCCCGTCCAGGCCAGCATCAAGGCTGGCAGTTCCGAGGAAACTACCGCGCAGATAGGTGTACTCCTGCGCGCCATCCCAGGTGAGCACCGAGATCCGGATGTCCTTGATCAGCCTGAAAGTTTTCTGATCGACGATTTCAGGGTCAATCGAGGCGAAACTCAATCGCGTGCTGAGCACACCGAGTTGAGCGTTGACGGACAACGGCGAAATATTCACGGTGACACCGATGTCGGGACCGGCCGGAGCGCCACCGGTAACCACCACTCCGCCTTCGGCGCGGTAGGGGGCGCTCACCGTGAATACAGCCACGGCGAAGGCGATAACTGCTAAAACCAAATACACCCAGCCACGCTTACTCAGCGGTCTGGGGCCAGGTTCCATGGGCTGACCCTAGCCAGCCATGCCCTACCCGGCACCCCGCCGATCCAAGTGGGGCTAATCTTGGGTTCCGCCCTAGGAGGTCAAGATGGATCACGCAGCGCGCGCCGGGTTATTTGGCACCGCCTACGCGGTCGGCCGCTCGTACCAGCCGAACCTGCTGACCCGTGGGTCCACCGATCAGGCGGTCATCACCGGCACCACGGCCGCGATGGCCTACGGCGTCATCAGTGCTGGCAGTGCGACCATCTCGGCGATTGCGTCACGCTTTTCCAAATCCGAAGCCCCCACCCCCACCGCACGCCTGCTCGTCGCCGGTTCGGTTGGCGCACTGGCAGCGGGTGCCGCGGTGGCGCTGGCCTGGCGCGAGCACGAATCAGCGCAGCGCGCTGTCGGGCGTCTACTTGCTCAAACCGCGGTTACTACAGCAATCGCCAGTGCGGCCTCGGACCTGACCCCAGGCGCAAACGGCAATCGCGACCGCGGCGCCAGCTTGGTGGCGGCCGCAGTCGTTGGCATCGGCTCTTGGGCAAGTACCCAACCCTGGAAGAGCGCACCGGGTTCCCTTCTTGATGATGATTTCGACGGAGGCACCGCGCATAAGGGGGCAAAGTTCTGGGAGGACGATGTTCGCGATGTCTCACCACCTAAGGCAATCGCCATCGGAGCTGCTGTTGGGCTTGCGACCTTCGGGCTCGCGAAAGTTGAATCAGCACTGACATCGGCAAGTAGTCGCGCGGCCACCTACCTGCTCGGCGGCGAGGCGCACGATCACCGCATGCTCGGGCGCATGACAAGTGCTGGCATCACCTTGGGCGTCGGCTGGTTCGCCGTGTCGAAGGCATCAACAATGTTGAGTAAGGGTGGCGGCGCACTCGATGCTGCTCTCGCCACACCACCTTCGACCCCTGAAGTCACCGGTTCACCCGCATCAGGCTTGGACTGGGCGAAGCAAACCCGCGAGGGCGCACGTTGGCTGAGCATGGCGCTCCCGCCGAGCAGTATCGAAGCCGTGATGGGCAGCACAGGGGCAAAGCAACCGATCCGGGTCTACGGATCCCTCGAGATTGCCCAATCCGATCAAGATCGGGTGAATGTGCTGCTCGCCGAGATTGATCGCACCAAAGCCCTTGAACGCAAAGCCTTCGCGCTCTTCTCCCCTACCGGATCCGGTTACGTAAATTACGTGGCGACCGAAACCTTCGAGTACCTCACCCATGGTGATTGTGCGTCGGCGGCTATCCAGTATTCGGTGCTCCCGTCTGCGCTTTCGTTGACGCGCGTGCCGACCGGTAGTGCCCAAACCTCGATGGTGGTTGCCGGCATCGTCCAACGCCTGTTGGCAATGCCTAAGTCCAAGCGACCTAAGTTCTTCATTTTCGGTGAGAGCCTGGGTTCGCAAGTCAGTGAAGAGATGTACCGCGGCACCGGGCTCTTTGGCCTCGAAGGCACCGGCATCGATGCTGCTTTGTGGATCGGCACCCCGGCCGCAACGATCTGGCGACGGCAAATCTGGGGTGAACGAACCATTACCGAAGTCCCCGCGGTTGGCCCAGGCGCCGCCTACCTGCCGCGCTCGTTGATGGACTGGAAGGCGTTACCGCAAAAGGAGCGCGCTCGGGTGCGCTACCTGCTGCTTCAAAACGGCGACGACCCGATCCCGAAATTCGGGTCGCAGGTGGTCTGGCGCAAACCCGACTGGCTCGGCCCAAATGCCACGCGCCCGTTCGGCGCGCCCAAGGGCACCACGTGGATGCCGGTCACCACTTTCATGATGACCTTTCTTGACATGCTCAACGCCTTGACCCCAACACCTGGCGTCTTTGCCGAAGGCGGTCACGATTACCGCTTGGTACTGCCTGAAGCAATCAGCGAAACCTGGCAATTGCCGGCGACCGCCGACCAGATGGCGCGGGTGAATGCAGCCCTCAGGCAGCGTGAACTCGCGTGGGAGTTGTTCCGGCAGTGGGGCGAGGTCGAAGCCAAGCCGGCTGATAAGCAGGCAGAAGAAAAGGCCAAAGTCATCGCCAATGCTGCCAAATACACCGGTACCAGCGTTGACGCAGCCGGGGTGCAGACCCTAATTGCGAACGGGATGCAGCCACTGCCTGCCTAAAAAGAGGCGGTCGCCAAGAAGGGTTGACCTATGCTGCCGGTGTGCTAGCCGTGCAGTACGACGCCTTTGGGCGGATGCCCTATCTAACCGAACGAGCCGACCCGATTGCACCAGCCAATGGTGTGGTCATCGCCGTTGCGGCCACCGGATTATGCAGAAGTGATTGGCATGGCTGGCAGGGCCATGATTCGGATATCCAAACCCTTCCCCATGTGCCCGGCCACGAATTCGCCGGCACCATCGCGCAGGTGGGCGACGGCGTCGCTAACTGGCAGGTCGGGGACCGAGTAACGGCGCCATTCGTCTGCGGGTGCGGCACCTGCAGCGAGTGCCGCAGTGGCAACGCACAAGTTTGCGCCGCGCAATGGCAGCCGGGCTTTAGTGGCCCCGGTTCATTCGCGCAGTTCGTTGCCATCCCGAACGCCGATTTCAATTTGGTTGCATTACCTGACGATGTCACGATGGCAGCAGCCGCGGGGTTGGGGTGCCGCTTCGCCACTGCCTTTCGAGCGGTCACCCTCATCGGGCGGGTGCAACCAGGTGAGCAGGTGGTGGTGTTCGGCTGCGGTGGGGTCGGGCTATCAGCAGTGATGATTGCCGCCGCCCTGGGTGCCGATGTCACGGCAGTAGATATCTCGGCTGCCGCATTGGACATGGCAACTGAGTTTGGGGCTAGGTGTGTGGTGAAAAGTGCGGGCGAGCAGTTGATCGAACAGACCATTCGAGAGCTGCTAAATGGTGGCGCTGACGTCACCCTCGATGCCCTCGGCAGCATCGAGACCGCCCGCGCCGCTGTCGCAACACTTAAGCCTCGAGGTCGTCATGTGCAGGTCGGACTGCTACCACCGGCTGAAGTCGGTGATCGCGCAACGGTGCCTATGCACTTGGTGATAGGCCGCGAACTGCAAATTCTCGGGTCGCACGGGATGTCGGCGCGCGATTACCCGGCCATGCTGGAAATGATCGCCGCCGGCACGTTGAACCCGCAGCACCTGGTGACTAACACCCTCGACCTATCAGAGGCCGCGGCCGCCCTCGCCGGGCTCGGCAATCCAACAGACCCTGGGGTAAGCGTCATCACATTGTGATGGACTCATAATCTCCATTGCCACCCCCGGGCAGGGATTAGTCAGGTACCGCCGGAGCCATCGCAGCAGTGTCGATTACAAAAGTGCCCTTCTTGTCAACCTTGAGGATGTAAACCGGCACATTCTTACGGTTGCCGTTATCCGGGTTGATTGTTATTGGCCCGGTTTGGCCCGCGTAATCCTTGGTCTTAAGCAGTTTCTTCAGCACCGGCCCATAAGTTGTCGTGCCGGACTTGGTCATCGCGGCAAACAAGATATTCGCGGAGTCGTAGGTGAATGTGCCCCACACCCCGGGGGTGGCGTTGAACTTGGCACGGTACGCCTTCACATAGCTGGACGCGTCCGGCATTTGACCGGCCTCCGGAATACCGCTGAACACGCAGCGTTGCGATGCGGGTATCCCAGCCTCCGTTACGAATGCCGGGTCAACATTTGCCAGATTCATCAAGCAATCCACCGTCGGTTGGTCTTTACTCGTCTTGGCCGCGGTAATCGCTTGGGCGATCTTGCTACCTTCGGGGTAGTAGGTGCTGACGTACAAGATGTCGGGCTTGAGGGCCAAGGCTTGAGCCACCTGCGCGGTGTAGCTGGACAGTCCTTCGGTTATCGGAATGCTGGCAACCGGCACGCCATCACCGCAAACCATCGCGGCGCCCGTTCGATTCGCCATACCCTGCGTGTACGTGGATGGGTCGACCAGCATGACCACCTTGGGGCAGCCACTCGACTTCGACATATAGGTGACCTCAACGGGTGAGATCTGGCTGTTCTTCGGCTGCACCGTCACGCCTTCGCCGGAGGTGTCATTCGTCGAGGTCATCTGCACCGGAGTGATGCCATTGGCAATGTAGAACGGCAGGTTGACCACGCCTACCGAGGAGTTAAATGGGCCAACAACCGCGACCGCGCCCGCATCCTTTACCTGCTGCGCCACCGTCAAAGCCAGATCCGGATTGGCCTGATCATCGGCTTTGATTAAGACCACCTTGCGCCCAAGCACCCCGCCCTTGGCATTTACCTGATCTACAGCAAGCTTCACCCCGCGATACATGTCGATGCCGTTGCTCGCCTGCGCCCCCGTCAGCGGGCCTTCGTAGGCGATGACGATCGGTGCCGGGGCTGCGACCGCTGGCACGGCAAGGGATCCGGCAACCGCGAAAGAAGCAAGTGTGGCCATGGCGATAAGTCCTGAAACAGGTGATTTAGGCATGCCCCGACATTAGCACCCAAAAGGAATCCCGTTCTTTGCGCATCTGTAGCCCACAGGTCCTAGCCACCCCGGTTTATGCAGTCGAGTAAGGCGGCGCGCTCAGACACGATCCCGATGATCGTCCTGCCGTCATTTCAAACTTCATCGACAACGGTTCGGTCCGGGGTGATGGTTGCGATGAATTCGCCCTTACTCGCCAATATTGCTGCTATTAGGGGCCAAGGTCACGTGGCTTCCTGCTGCACTAGCAGCTGGCCCCCCAGGTGACCCCGTGCCTAAAGCGAGGCCGATGAACACACCAATGAGCAAGATAAGTAGGACTATCAATGTCGTCGTTAACTTCGACCGCTTCTTGGGAGCCCGTCTAGCGAGAAGCTCATTCAGGTTCTCGTCACTCATTGTTTTCACCTATCGCATTGTCGCATTTTGATTCATGGCTACTCATGGCGCAGGGCCTCAATCGGTCGAAGTGATGCAGCGCGGTTTGCCGGGTAACTGCCAAAAAACAGGCCGATCCCGACCGAGATCACAAAGGCGCCCAGCACCGATGCCGGGACGATCGCCGGCTGAATCCCTGCTACCTCAACGCGCGTAACAAGGAAGGCCAGCACCAGCCCGAAGAAGGCCCCGATAAGTGACAGGACCGTGGACTCAATCAGGAACTGCAGCAAGATCACCCGGCGGCTGGCGCCGATTGCTTTTCTGATGCCGATCTCTCGCGTGCGTTCAGTTACCGAGACCAACATGATGTTGGTGATGCCAATACCCCCAACCAGCAAACTGATAGCTGCAACAGCTCCCAGCAATGCGGTGAAGATGCCCAATGCCTGATTGACGGTGGTCAACAAGCTGGCCTGATTGAAGATCTGATAATCCCGGGTGGCCGCCTCCACATCATGGCGGGCATCTAGCACGGCGGTTAATTGCTCTTGGGCCTGCGCCTGCGTTTGCGATGACGCTGCCTGCACCGCGATGGTGTCAAGGCTGCCGATGCCGGTGAGATGGTTACGCACCGTGGTGAGTGGGGCAATGATGGTGTCGTCTTGATCGCCGAACCCGGAGGCGCCCTTTGATACCAAGACGCCCAGCACCGTAAATGGCACGCCGTTGCACGTCATCTCCTTGCCGATCGGGTCGGCTTCATCGAATAAGTTGTCGGCGACGGTCTTGCCGATTACCGCCACGCGGCGGCCATCTAATTCATCCGAGTTCGTGAAGTAGCCGCCTTCGGACACCTCCGAATTAGAGATCTCAAAATAGGCGGGCCAACTACCAACCATCGCCGTGCTGTGGCTGAGTGTGCCGGCTGTGCACGACACCCGAGCGCGCTTGGTTGGCGCGGCGGCGCTGATATCTGGTGCGAGTACCTGATCATTTAGGGCCACCGCATCGTCAACGGTTAAGTCCTTAACCGCCAAATTGGCATCGGCTTGGGCGCCGCCGGCGGTGCCGGGGAAAACGGTGATCAGGTTGGTGCCAAGCCCTTCGATGCTGCCGGTGATGGAGTTGGATGCGCCTTGCCCGAAGGCAACAAGGACGATGACCGCGGCAACGCCGATCATGATGCCTAGCATCGTCAGGCCAGAACGAAGACGATTTGCCAGAATTGACTGGACCCCGCTGCGAAAAGATTCAAATAGGTTCATCGGTTCAGCCGATCCTCATCGATTCGGCCATCCTTGAGCACGATTACCCGATCCGCATGTTGAGCGACGTCGTTTTCGTGGGTGATCATGACTATGGTGCGGCCTTCATCGTGCATCTGATCAAGCAGTTTCAAAACATCGGCAGTGGCCCGCGAATCCAAGTTTCCGGTTGGCTCATCGGCTAATAGCAAGGAGGGTTGTGCCACCAATGCGCGCGCCACCGCAACCCGTTGCTGCTGACCACCTGAGAGCTCATTGGGCCGATGATGCATTCGGTCACTCAGCCCCACGGCCGTTAAAGCCGCTTTTGCTCGGTCGCGGCGCTCCCCACGTTTTACCCCCCGGTAAGCCAGGGGTAACTCGACATTGGCCAGGGCGGTCGTCCGGGGGATGAGATTAAATGATTGAAAGATGAAGCCAATCTTGCGGTTTCTAACAATCGACAAGGCATCTTCATCCAAGGTATTAATGTCAATTCCATCTAAGTGATACTGACCCGCAGTGGCGATATCCAAGGCGCCGATGATGTTCATCAGTGTTGACTTGCCAGACCCCGAGGCTCCCATGATGGCCAAGTAGTCGCCGGTGTTCACGGTGAGCGAGACACCATCAAGTGCGCGAACGACAGCATCACCATCACCATAAACCTTGGTGACATCGACTAAATCCAGGACCGGAGTCATCAGTTTCAGCTTCGGGGTCGACTCAACGGTCCACCCCCGGGCACGCCGCCCGTCGGGAACTGCGACGTACCACTCCCACCGGTCGGAATAACTAATACTTGACCCACTTGGATACCACTTGTTATTTCGGTTAACGCATCACCCTTGAGCCCGACTGTCACCGTCGTCGTGATCGAGGTGTTGTCCGGCTGGAGCACCTCGACGGTATTTACGTCACCGACAGTGGCGATTGCGCTTTGCGGTATCGCAAGCACGCCATTTAACTCCTCGGTGGTTACTGAGATAGATGCGGACATCCCTGGCTGCACCCCTTCGGGTACCGAATTCATACTCACCTTGATATTGAAAACCACCAAACTACTCGATGTCGAAGTCGTGGCCATCGGGTCAACACTCGTGACTACCCCCGTCGCCGACTGCCCCGACAGAGCCGGGAAGTAAATGGTCGCAGGATCACCTTTAGTCACCTGCGCGGCATCGGTCTCGGCGAAGTCAGCAGCGGCGGTGAATGCGCCGGTTGGGATGAGGGTGATGGCCGCTGAGCCACCCGAGGATGTCACGCCGTTGGTGGATAGCTCCCCCACCGCGATATTCAACTCACCGATCGTGCCAGCCACCGGAGCTACCAAAGTGGTGTCAGTCAAGGCCCGCTGGGCAACCGCCACCGCAGCTTTCGCCGAGTCGATCGCGGCTTGGGTCACCGTCGCCGCATTAGCGGTGTCGCCACTTCCCAGGCTTGAGACCGCCGCCTGCGCATTGACTAGTGCATTGCGAGCGTTTTGGACAGCTTGCGCATTGGCGATCCGCCCTTTCTCCTGGGCACTTAGTGCGTTAGTGAGAGCCTGCTTTGCCGTTCGAACCGAGTCCGAACCCAATTTGGTTTGATCGGCAATTGCCTTACGTGACGTAACTTGAGCAGTCGACAGCGCCATCGCTGATTTCTCCACCGTCTGGTTATCGGACTGCCTGCCTTGGGTGCGCGCATTGACCGCCAAGTCGTATGCATGTTGCGCACCGAGGGTGGTACCGGTCGCGGTCGCGCAATTCACAGAACTGGACCCGTACGTGGTGCAGGTCGTCGATCCGGTGGCCTTGGTTTGCGTCAAAGTCTCAGCAGCTTGATTTACCGCAATGTCATAGGCCGTTGCCGCGCTTGCCGCCGCAGTGACCGCGGCGTCATAGTTTAGTTGCGCTGACTTCACGCCGTTTTGCGCAGAACGGATAGTTTCGGCCGCCGACGGATTGGGGCAGGTCGGATCATCCGGGTTCACGCATGAGTCAGCCCAAAGACTCTCCGCCGCCGCCAAGTTCGACCGCGCCTGCAACACAGCCGCCTTCAAGCTGTCATTTGACGCCTCAGCCGCCTGAGTCGTCAAATTCAGTTGCGCCCCAGCATTGGCCGCCGATGCACCTGATGTTGATGCCGAGCTAAGTGCCTGCGACAAAGTCGCCTGCGCAGCCGCAAGCTGCTGGGTCGCAGTTGTCTGACTGATGGTCGCGAGCACCTGACCCTGTTTCACTAATTCCCCAGTTGCCACCGAGATACTCGTGACGATGCCCGGGGTGGTGAACGACAGGTCGATGTCGCCTGCGCTTTCAACCGCGCCGCTCGCGGTAACAGTTGCGGTGACCGATGCGGTCGCGACCGTAGCCGTGCGCGCGGGCGCCGAGGCCTCCTTCGGGCGCAACGCAATCCCGATAATGGCCACGATGACAAGGAGAATGGCTAGCAGAAGGGCAAGGTTGATCCATAGTCGACGGCGCTTCATGACACTATTCTCCAATAAACGGAGGGCGCATGTACACCCAGTACTTGCTAATCATGTTAAGTCTCTGTACGGATCAATCTTGATGAGTGCAATAACTCCGACCCTGTGGTTCGACGGCACCGAAGAGGCAGTAGCGAACTTATATTCCAGCCTTTTCCCTGAAAACCAGGTACGAAGGATGAAATCCTTAACTAACCGGAATCCAATGGAGCCCTGATGGAAGATAAAAAAGCCGCGAATCTCGCACTTCCCATAATCGCTTCAATTCTTTGGGCAATAGTGGCGGTTCTGGCTTTCGTCCCCGCAGTAATGACCGTGATGGTTTTCGACTCAGGGACAGAGGGCGCAAACGCCTGGCAGTGGAGCCTCTTCTACGGAATGTGGGGGCTGGTGATTCTCAGTACCTGTGCAGTTCCCGGAATTTGGATCGCGTGGGCCCTGACTCGCAAGCGCGACGGCCTACTTTGGATTCGGTTAGTAGTTGCTCTTATGCCATTGATCACCATCGTCCCAATTACTTACGCTTGGTTTAACGGGTAGTTTCCCAGTTACCACCGTTGAGCAAGCCACGACTTGCCTTAGTCGCAGTCAGTGTCATCCCAACAGTTGCCGGCTCAAGTGACCATCCACCATCGAGGGATTCAACCCACGCCGAAATCACACTGAAACCCATTCCTGGTTCAACTGGTTTGGGTGGCAGACCGACGCCATTATCATTAATCTCGAGCACGAATTCACTATCGGAGTTGAACCAGCCCTGAATAGAACACTCCGTGGCGTGTCCATGAATGGCTACGTTGAGAAGACCCTGTTCACAGATGCGGTAGATCGCGGTGGCACGAGTGGGCTCACCCGGAGGTCGGAGCGCTTGCATAACCGCATCACCCAACTTGATCGCGACCCGCATCCCGGGGCCGTAAGCACCTGCTAGCTCGCGCAATGCCGCGTCGAGAGCCACCTGGGCAAGAATCGGGCTGAGCTGCCGACTGGCGGAGCACTCCAGCCCGATGCGCGCGTATCCAATATGGCAACAATTTGGGATCTCAACTCGCTAGAGGGATCCGACTTGGCGCTCAGGGTGTGCGGTACGCGTCTGACCTTGCACTGACTGCGAGCACCGTGACCATCATCTGCTGTTCATCAATACGGTAGATCACGCGATAGGTACCGCGTCTAGCACTGTGTCGGTCATCAAGTGGCGCCATGAGTTGTTTGCCCACGCGTTGCGGGTTCACCAGTAGCGGGCCGAGGATAAATTCATATGCGGCGAATGCAATCGATGTAGGAAGGCTCTCTGCCAATTGTCGGCGTGCAGTAGCCGTGATGGCGAGTTCGTACCTTGAACTTTCAGGCACCTTATTTACGTGCGCGCATTGCAGCCGCGAGCGAATCAGCATCTTCGACACGACCGGCCGCTAGGTCCACTTCAGACGCGGTGAGCTCTCGGATGAGTGTTTCGTCGGCCAGCACAGCGATGGTCTCTTCGAGTCGTTCGAGGTCATCCGGAGACATAATCACTGCGGATGCCTGACCGTGCACGGTAACCGTGACTCGTTCGTGCTGCCCATTTACGCGGCTGACAACCTCGGACAGGTGTGCCTTCACTTCAGCTAGCGGCATGGTCTCCATGGTCATAAGTATGACCAATTTCCTTCAGCCCGTCAACTACGACGAATCGCACATCAGCTCGACCGAATCGCTAACTAGAGCTTGGCATCACGCGCCTGGGAGAAGATTGGATAACTATTTCACGCAGTTGGCTGATGACGTCTACCAGACTGGGAGCTGAAAGTTGATTTCTCGTAACGAACGCGCGCCACTGCGCGACAACTCTTGGGTCCTCGGCGTACTCACGACTCAGTCCTACTGGAGTGGTGAGTGGAATGGCAGTGCCTCGCCTAGTGAAGGTCGCTGAGATGGCTGGGGATACATCCGAGAGGTTGGTGTCTGTGGAGTTGAGCAGAATCCACAAGTCGAAGTAGTCCTTGAGTCTGGAGTTGATTCGCCCGAGCTGGACTATGGCTTCGAGTTTCTCGGCGATGACTGTCCACCTGCTCCCTTCTAGCCGAGGCACGAACAGGTTTTCCCTGTACTTACAAGCGTGCTGTCGCTGCTCGAGACCAGTGCTTCGCAAGGAGAAGGTCACCCTTGCTTCACGGCGACCCCCGATTAAGGGCTTTCCCACCGTCGAGCAATTCACTCGCACTGGATGCCAGCTAGACATAAGACAGTCCCAAGGCATTGCTTTCCGCAAGGTCGAGTGCGGTTGATCCCACGACCGCAAGGACCGGCCGGTCGTGATCTCGATGTGCTGCGACACCGACAATTTTCCCCAGTAATGACTGCGCATCGAGTCTTCCTTCGCCAAGCACAACCGCATCCGCAGTATTCGCAAGTTCGTCAAAGCCAACAAGGTTGAGAACGTAATCTGCACGGGAAAACAATTAGTACATCACTACATCATGAGGCAAAAAAGAGCCCCGCTTCCTCGTGATGCGTGAGGAAACGGGGTCAATCGTGGAGGTGCCGGGAATCGAACCCGGGTCCGTGCAGGTCCCTTCCGTTCTTCTACGTGTGTAGCCGCGCTATCGCTTCTCGGCCCCGGTGCTTCGTGCGGCACTGCACCGGGCGGCCCAGCCACTGTTAGTTTTTCCGCCTGCTTCCGTGACCGAAGCAATTGGTTAGTCCCCTAGCGACGTCAGGCCCCAATTCGGGGACACATTGGGCTGACGGCAGATTATTGCTTAGGCCGCGAGGGCGTAAGCGTCTGCAGACTGCGTATTTTTGGCAGTTATTGTTTTTCAAGGATTCTTAACGAGATCACCTTGATTCTCGACACGCTTCTCCGGTCAAAACATCTGAACGTCGAAACCGATCACCCCCATATTTAATTATTAACGAGCAATGGGCCTGCGCCCGTGGTCAAGGATACGTCATTTTCCCTTTAAACTAGCCATCGGGAGGAAATACTCCCCCGATCGGAGAGTGATGGGTACCGAAAGCGCTGGCCACCGGCTTGGTCAGATCGTGCTGCACTCCCCCTATTTGCGCTTAGCCGCACTCACCGCCGCCGCCGCCACCGTGGCATATCTAATCGGCGGCGTCTTGGCATTTGTGGATCCGGTTCCGGCGGCGATTACCGCCGTCGTAGCAACCCGGGCCACTTTTCACCACGCTGCCAAAGAAGCCCTGTTCCAGGTGATCGGCGTTGTGGCCGGCTCTGCGGTTGCGTTCGGTGCG
Source organism: uncultured Actinomycetes bacterium (assembly GCA_903960135.1). Lineage (GTDB taxonomy): Bacteria > Actinomycetota > Actinomycetes > S36-B12 > S36-B12. Next base: position 19,009 of record CAJBZP010000050.1, read on the forward strand.
ATCTCGGTTATCGGTTTTGGGCCCGCCACCATCGCGATA
>CAJBZP010000051.1 GCA_903960135.1 uncultured Actinomycetes bacterium
GCCTTTCAGCGTCCGGTCAATACGGTGTTTCAGTCCTACGCCTTATTCCCACATCTAGATATCTTCGAGAATGTGGCCTTTGGGCTGCGTCGCCGGGGAATCAAGGATGTGAAGACCCCGGTCAATCAAATGCTGGAGTTGGTCGAACTAAGCGCCATGGCCAGGCGGAAGCCAACCCAGCTGTCAGGTGGCCAGCAGCAGCGGGTGGCAGTTGCTCGCGCATTGATAAATGAGCCGGATGTCTTACTTCTGGACGAACCCCTTGGTGCCTTGGACTTGAAATTACGGCGGCAGATGCAAATTGAACTGAAACGCATTCAACATGAGGTCGGCACCACGTTTGTGCATGTAACGCATGATCAAGAAGAGGCCATGACGATGGCCGACACCGTGGCTATCATGAATGCTGGGCGAATAGAGCAGATGGGTAACCCGGCTGCTATATACGAACTCCCTGAAACAGTTTTCGTCGCAAACTTCTTGGGGCAATCTAATCTGATTACCGGCACCGCCCAAGGCCGAAATGGTGACGACATCTTGGTGTCGGCGCATGGCCAGAACTATGTCGTCCCTGCAGCTCGATCATCGGCTCCGGGATCGTCGGTCATCGTTGGCGTGCGCCCCGAGAAAATGACGGTTCTCGACGCCGTGGATGGTCACCGAGCCCCTGAAGCTCATAACAAGGTTTCGGGTCGGGTAACCGACGTTTCATATGCCGGGGTGTCAACCCAATACCTAGTGCGCACTCCATGGGATCAAGAACTCACAGTGTTCGAACAAAATGTCATCGTGGGGGATCGGTGCTCGGTCGGTGATGAAGTCCTGCTCCATTGGGCCAGCGAGCACACATTCGGTCTAGACGGTGCGCAGGATGTGCACGCGGGGGTCGCACCGGAGCTGTTGGACCTCGAGGCGGCTGCCAGTGCACCCCAGAGTCGCGGCGCCTAATCGTGTCACCGATACTTGTAGCGGAGCCGGCAAAGCCGGTTGTCGTGGCCCAGCGCCGCTCCCGAACCGGCTACATTTTACTGTTCCCCGGTCTGACTTGGCTGGCAATCTTCTTCGCAATTCCGTTCATCACCTTGTTCATGACGAGTTTGCAACAACCCGTGCCGGGCAAGATGGGCAAGTATCAAGCGGGGTTTGAACTTAGTAACTACGCCAATGCGATGGCCGAATATTGGCCACAATTCCTTCGATCCTTCATCTACGCAGGCATCGCAACCCTGCTCGCGTTAGTTATCGCCTTCCCCCTTGCATACTTCATTGCGATGAAGGGCGGAAGGTGGCGACCACTGTTGCTGGTGCTGGTAATCGCACCGTCTTTTGCCTCCTTCTTGCTTCGCACCTATGCGTGGCGCACGATCTTGTCCGATGAAGGCCCGATCACTTCTTTTTTCAACGCGCTGCACCTGCTGCCAGATGATCGAATTCTGAACACGGGCATCGCCGTGGTCGCAGGGCTGACGTACAACTTCTTGCCGTTCATGATCTTGCCGCTCTATGCGGCTATTGAAAAAATCGACCCACGGTTGATCGAGGCATCGAGCGACCTCTATGCATCGGCATCGACGACCTTCCGCAAAGTAACCTGGCCGCTCTCCCTGCCGGGGGTGGTGGCCGGAACATTACTGACATTCATTCCGGCCGCTGGTGATTACATCAACGCGGAACTATTGGGTTCAACCAAGGATCGCATGATCGGCAATGTGATCCAGACGAACTTTATCGAGTTTCGTGACTATCCGACGGCAAGTGCCCTCTCCTTTGTGCTGATGGCCGTGATCTTGGTGATGGTATTCACCTACATCCGAAGAGCCGGGACGGAGGAACTCGTCTGATGCGCTTTGTTCGCAGGAACCTACTTCGCGTAGTTGCAATCCTTGTCTTGGTTTATCTGTTTATCCCGATTGCAGTCGTGGCGATTTTGAGTTTCAATAAACCGAGCGGCAAGTTCAATATCAGTTGGAACGCGTTCTCGACGGATGCCTGGACCAATCTCTGTGGTGTCCCCGGTGTCTGCTCCTCGTTTGTCACCAGTATTCAAATTGGTCTCATTGCGACGGTCGTGGCAACCGCGCTGGGAACCATGATCGCTTTCGCCTTGGTGCGCTACCGTTTTCGCGGCCGTAGCACGACCAATCTACTGATCTTCTTGCCGATGGCGACACCTGAGGTTGTCATGGGTTCGAGTTTGCTCGCCCTGTTCTTGAACCTGCGCTTCCCACTGGGCCAGTGGACGGTGATCATCGCTCACATCATGTTCATCATCTCTTTTGTGGTAGTCACGGTGAAAGCCAGATTGCAAGGACTAGACCCAAGGCTTGAAGAGGCGGCTCGAGACCTTTACGCGAATCCGCGGGCGACATTTCGTTATGTCACCTTGCCTCTGGTGGCTCCCGGGATCGCGGGCGCAGCCCTACTTGGGTTCTCGTTGTCCTTTGATGACTTCATCATCAGCTATTTCAATGCGGGAACCTTGGTGACTTTCCCGATCTTCATCTGGGGCGCTGCGCAACGGGGTATCCCGGTGCAGGTAAATGCCTTGGCCACCCTTGTATTTGCCATTGCACTGCTCATAGTTCTCGGTAGTCAAGTGGTGAACTATCGTCGGCGCCGCAAGTTGATGTCGGCCTGATCGATTTCTTGGTACGGTTGGGGTTCTGACGGGCAGGCTGTAGGCAGCCTCGATTTGGTTGAAGGGACTGGTGGGATCCCCTGGGCGTTGGCCCAGGTTTCCGATGGTCCCGCTACCGAAAGGCCAAACCCGTGTTCGTCGACACGCAGACTGAAACCTCGATGAGGTCACTGGCGAATGTCCGCCATGAAGTTTTTTGGCTTGATGATCCGACGCGCCCGGTGGCGCGGCCGCCATTGCAGGCGCATATCACCGCCGACCTTTGTGTCGTTGGCGGCGGTTTTAGCGGTCTTTGGACGTCGGTGCTTGCCAAACAGCAGCATCCTGACTGGCGGGTGGTCCTACTCGAAGGGGATCAGGTCGCCAGTGGCGCAACGGGCCGCAACGGTGGATTCTGCGCGGCCTCCCTTACCCACGGGCTGGCAAATGGGATGAGCCGGTGGCCCGGTGAGATGCCGATCCTGCTGCAATTGGGCCGGGAAAACCTGGACGCGATTGAGGTTTTCGTTGCCGATCACGGGATCGACTGCGAGTTTGTTCGATCCGGGGATTTAGCGATTGCAACCGAGGCATACCAAGTCGCAGATCTCATTGAGCACTGCGAGGCGGGTAACGCACTAGGGCTGTCGCTGGAGTTCCTAGATGAGGAGTCCTTGAAAAGTCGCGTAGATTCACCCACCTACCTTGCCGGGTTATTCGACGGGGCCGGGACCGCGATGGTGAATCCGGCGCGATTGGCTTGGGGTTTGGCGCGGGTTGCGACTGACTTGGGCGTCGAAATCCATGAACACTCGCCGGTATCGACCATGTCGGACAAATTGGCAGCCGTCAGTGTCTTCACGATTTCGGGGAGTGTGGCTGCTTCGAGAGTGGCGCTTGCAACTAACGCGTATCCGCCGCTATTGCGTCGTATCAGCAACTACGTGGTTCCCGTCTATGACTATGTTCTGATGTCGGAGCCGCTAAGAGGCGAGCAGCGCGCATTAGTTGGATGGGATGGTCGCGAAGGATTGTCCGACAGTGGGAATCAATTTCACTACTACCGAATAACCGAAGAGGGACGAATTCTGTGGGGCGGCTATGACGCGATTTATCACAGCGGTAACGGTTTTGGTAAGGAGCACGAGGTTGATGATGCCTCCTTCCAGCGGTTGGCCGCGCACTTCTTCCAGACTTTCCCGCAATTAGCTGGCCTTGAGTTCACCCATGCATGGGGCGGGGCAATTGACACCTGCTCGCGCTTTAGTGCTTTTTGGGGTAATGCGCATGGCGGTAAGACCGTCTACGTAACCGGATACACCGGGTTAGGCGTTGGCGCATCTAGGTTCGGTGCGCAGGTCATGCTCGACCTATTGGCGGGGCGAGAAACGGCGCGGACGAAATTGCAGATGGTAAGGCGGAAACCTAAGCCGTTCCCGCCAGAGCCGCTTCGGTCCATCGGTATTGATTGGACAACTAGGGCACTGAAGTCGGCCGACCGAAACTTCGGACGCCGGAATTTGTGGCTGCGCACATTGGATCGGCTTGGGTTGGGGTTCGACTCGTAAGTACCCAGTATTAAGGTCAGGGGATGACGCGCTACGGAGCACAATTTGGGCCGGATATTACCTTTCTTGGAGTGGATCGCTGTGATCTAGACGACCCGAGCTCCTATGACAGCGCTGATATCGTGATTTTGGGCGCGCCATTTGATGGCGGGACCTCTTTTCGAAGCGGCGCCCGCTTCGGCCCACAGGCAATTCGAGCAACCTGCTATCTGCCACACGACGGTAGCCGGCCATCCCTGGCGATGAGGGTTGACGGCTTGGCCGATCTGCGAGTGGTAGACGCCGGTGACGTCGAGATGTATAGCGGTGATGCTGCCACCGCATGTGCTTCCCTGGAGGCGGTAGTTGAAAAGGTGGCCAAGGCTGGCGCTATCCCCATTATTTTGGGTGGTGATCACACCATCACTTGGCCAGATGTGACCGGAGTGGCCCGTGCCCGCGGGTGGGGCAAGGTTGCGATCATTCATTTCGATGCGCACGCTGACACCGGCGACACCTGCTTTGGCTCACTGATCGGGCACGGCCAACCAATGCGCAGACTGATCGAGTCCGGGGCGGCTCGTGGCGATCGGTTCTTGCAGATCGGGCTTCGAGGTTATTGGCCCGAGCCGGAAACCTTGCAATGGATGGCCGAGCAGGGTATGCGATCGTATGAAATGACTGAGATTGTCGAACGCGGGCTAGGCGAGGTCTTGACCGAGGCTTTTGCGATTGCCCTGGATGAATGTGACGGCGTCTTCCTCAGTGTCGATATTGATGTCTGCGACCCGGGCCATGCACCTGGTACCGGCACACCAGAGCCCGGCGGTCTCACCGCGCGCGAGTTATTGGATGCGGTTCGACGTATCTGCTACGAACTGCCCGTTGTAGGCATGGACGTGGTTGAAGTTGCACCACCATTTGATCATGCCGATATCACGGTGATGCTTGGTAACCGTGTGGTCCTGGAGGCCCTATCGGCAATCGCCCGACGCCGGCAAGATGATCGTGATGGCACGACTTGGGATCCGCGGCAGCCACTGCTCGCTGACCGAATCCCGGGGGAGTAGCCGTGCGGGTACTCGCAGTTGGCGCTGGCGGTGTCGGCACTTCGGCAGCCCTGATAGCGAAGCGGCGAGATTTTTTCGAATTGTGGGTTTGTGCCGACTACGACATGAATCGAGCTAGTGCGCTGGCAGCCCGAGTCGGCGATCCGCGATTTGTGGCGGCGCAAATTGACGCGGCAAATGCCGCAGAGATCACCGAACTGTGTCAGGCTCACGGAATCACCCACGTGCTCAACGTCATTGATCCGCGGTACGTTATGCCGATTTTCGACGGCGCCTTTGCCGCCGGTGCTAATTACCTCGATACCGCAATGAGTCTTTCGCGCCCGCATCTGACCCTGCCCCACGAGCAGGTAGGTGTCTTGCTCGGCGCTGAGCAGTTTGCAAAGGAACCGCAGTGGCAAGAGGCTGGACTCTTGGCCTTGTGCGGAGTGGGGGTGGAGCCGGGGCTCTCGGATATTTTCGCGAGATATGCCGCAGATCACCTGTTTAGCGAAATCGATGAGATCGGCATCCGTGATGGTGCGAATTTGACGGTCTCGGGCTACGACTTCGCGCCGACGTTTTCAATCTGGACCACGATCGAGGAGTGCCTCAATCCACCGGTGATCTGGGAGGCGGGTCGGGGCTGGTATACCACCGCCCCGTTCAGCGAACCTGAGATCTTTGATTTCCCCGAAGGTATCGGGCCGGTTGAATGTGTCAACGTAGAGCACGAGGAAGTCCTCTTGGTGCCGCGATGGATCAAGTGCAAACGGGTCACTTTTAAGTATGGTCTCGGCGATGAGTTCATCGAGGTGCTAAAGACTTTGCATAAGCTGGGGCTTGACAGCACGACTCCGGTTAGCGTTCGAGGGGTCATGGTGAGTCCGCGGGATCTAGTCTCGGCTGCATTGCCAGACCCGGCGACTCTAGGTGACAAAATGACAGGCAAGACTTGTGCCGGCACTTGGGTTACGGGCGCCGGAAACATGGGTGAACCGAAATCGGTTTACCTCTACCACGTCCTCGACAATGACTGGTCGATGCGTGAGTACGGGGTGCAGGCGGTGGTTTGGCAAACCGCCATGAATCCGGTAATAGCCCTTGAGTTACTCGCGTCAAAGGCGTGGCAAGGCACTGGAGTATTAGGCCCGGAGGCCTTTGATGCCGTGCCGTTCTTGGAGTTAATGGATTCTGGCTACGGCCAAAAATATGGGCTCCGGGTCGATAACCAGTAATTAACTCGTGGCTTCAAAGCCGCGTTCGATGATGCCCAGTGCCTCTTCAAGCAGGTGCATTGGCATTGTCAACGGCGGCAGGAAACGTATGACATTGGAGTAGGTGCCGGTCGTGAGTACCATGACGCCTTCACCGTGGCAGTACTTCGCGATCGCGCTGGTGCGCTCGGGGTCTGGGTCCATGGTGCCAGGGCGAATTAATTCAATCGCGAGCATCGCCCCGCGACCGCGGATCTCGCCGATGGTGGGGTGATTGACTTTGATGGCTGCCAGCGCGGGGAGCATTACCGACTCGATGGCCTTCGCCCGCCCACATGCATCCTCTTCTTCCATCCACCTAATTGCCCCGAGGGCGGCGGCGCAAGCAACCGGGCTGCCGCCGTAGGTACCGCCCAGACCACCGGCTTGCACCGAATCCATGATCTCGGCCCGACCGGTCACCCCGGCAAGTGGCAGGCCACCGGCAATGCCCTTGGCGGTGGTTACGAGATCTGGGATAACGCCTTCATAGCTGCTGGCGAACCAATCACCGGTGCGGCAAAAACCACTTTGGATTTCATCGGCGACGAAAACGATGCCGTTTGCCTTGGCGAACTGCGACATCGCGGCGAAATAGCCAGCACCTGGGACAATGAAGCCGCCCTCACCTTGGATCGGTTCGATGACGATGGCGGCCACATTGGCGCCGCCGATCTCCTTCTCGATGCGGCTGATGGCTCGCTTGGCGATGTCGAGGCCAGAAAGTGGGGCATCGCGGAAGGGATAAGAGGTGGGTACGCGGTATACCTCCGACGCAAATGGGCCGAAGCCATCCTTGTAGGGCATGTTCTTTGCGGTCATCGCCATTGTCAGGTTGGTGCGGCCGTGATAGCCGTGTTCGACGACAACAACTGCGGCTCTGTTGGTGTAAGACCGAGCAATCTTGACCGCATTTTCGATTGCCTCGGCACCGGAGTTGAAAAGTGCCGAGCGCTTGGCATGGTCACCCGGGGTCAGTCGATTAAGAGCCTCACAAACCTCTACATAACCGGCGTAAGGGGTCACCATGAAGCAGGTGTGGGTAAATGCCGCCACCTGGCGCTGAACATTTGCGACCACATATGGATTGGCATTTCCTACCGTGGTCACCGCGATCCCAGATCCCATGTCGATCATGGAGTTACCGTCAACGTCAACCAGCACACCGCCGCCGGCCTTGGTAATGAAAACCGGCAAAGTTACCCCGACTCCCGATGAAACCGCCTCGGTCTTGCGGGCTAGCAGGGCCATGGATTTTGGCCCGGGGATCGATGTGACAAGTCGGCGCTCTTGGGTTAGATCGTTGTCGGTGCGCTCAGGTGTCAAGGTCATGGCGGGCTCCATTTCTCCAGGTGGGCTCAACCCTAGGTCAATGCCGGTGAACTCGCGGACTGAGGGGGGCATAGGTTTTACCCATGGGAATGAACGAGTTGCACACCCCGCGACACTGGCCAGCATGGATCGCGGGCCGCGCATCGGATTCAGGTACTCGAGCTGAGGTGACGCACCCAGGTGATGGGTCGGTGATTGGCACCTACACGGTGCCGGCTGCTGCCAGTATCGAGGCGGCGATCGAGGGGGCTTGGGCGGTACGCAGGGCGGCCCAGCGCACCTCGGCGGCCCAGCGGGCCGCGGCGCTCACCCATGTCTCTCGACGCTTGGAGGAGCGCCTTGACGAAGTAGCAGCGTTGATTACCGCAGAGAATGGCAAGCCGCTGACGTGGTCGCGGGCCGAAGCCACCCGCGCGGTTTCGACCTTTAGATGGGCGGCGGAGGAGGCGCGCCGATTCAACGGCGAGTTCCAGCGGCTAGATACCGAGACGGCCACCGAGGGCCGCGCCGCGATCATTCGTCGCTTCCCGCATGGTCCGGTCCTTGGGATCTCGCCGTTTAACTTCCCGGTGAACCTGGTGGCTCACAAGATCGCTCCAGCACTCGCCGTGGGTGCACCGATTGTGGTTAAGCCGGCCCCGGCCACCCCACTTGGTGCGCTGCTGCTCGGTGAGCTGCTGGGTGAAACTGACCTGCCGGCCGGCATGTTCTCGATCATCCCGGTCGGTAACGAGGTAGCCCCGGCATTGGTAGCCGACCCGAGGCTACCCGTCATTTCTTTCACCGGATCAGAGCCCGTTGGGTTCGCCATCCAGCGCGAGGTGCCCAATAAGCACATCGTTCTTGAGCTTGGCGGCAATGCCGCTGCGATCGTGCTGGCCGACTACAGCAGCGACAAAGATCTGCAGTGGGCGGCGCGGCGAATTGCCATGTATGGCAACGCGCAAGCCGGGCAGACATGTGTTTCAGTCCAGCGCATATTCGTTGCTGAGTCGGTTGCCGAAGCATTTACCGAACGGCTAATCGAAAGTGTGCACGCCCTGGTTAAGGGCTCGCCTTGGGACGCTGCGACCGAAGTCGGCCCCATGATCAGCGAGGTGGCCGCGGCGCGCGTTGACGAGTGGGTGCAAGAAGCGGTTGCGGCCGGAGCCCAAGTGCTGGCAGGTGGTTCGCGCAATGGCACCTCAATCGAGCCAACCCTGCTCGCCAATGTCGACCCATCGGTTCGAGTCTCCTGCGAAGAGGTATTTGGCCCGGTGATGTCAATACAGGTAATCAAGGATCTAGACGAAGGCATTGACCTAGTCAACAATTCGAGGTTCGGCCTGCAAACCGGCCTTTTCACTCACGATATTCAAGAGATCTTTCGTGCGCACCGCGAGCTTGAGGTGGGCGGTGTGATCATCGGCGATGCACCTACCTTCCGTGCCGACCAAATGCCGTACGGCGGGATTAAGGCCTCTGGTGTCGGACGCGAAGGCTTGCGGTCGGCGATGACCGATTTAACCCATGAGCGCGTCCTGGTGCTGACCGACCTCGCGCTGTAACTTTCGCGTAAGTCTAAGATCTCCCCATGACCACTCATCTGAACAACCATCATCGCGATACCGTTTCCGCGCTATTCGCCCACCCGACCAGCCACAACATCCGCTGGGTCGATGTCATCAGCCTGCTTGAGGCGGTTGGCACCGTTGAAGAAAAGCACGACGGTCGTTTCCGCATTACCGTGGGCGCGGAAATCGAGGTTTTTGACCGCTCGCACAACAAGGACATTTCAATCGAGCAGGTAATTGATTTTCGTCGCATGCTCAAGAACGCCGGATACGGGCCGACAGCGCCCAGTACCGTAAAGTCACCAGGCGAGGAAGATTAATCATGAGTTTTCTGGTTGCGGCAATTGACTTTCACGAAACTCGGGTTTGGGCGATTGATGCCGATGCCAAGGGTCGCCCGGAAAAGATCGTGGCTGGGGATCCGCAAGGCTATTTCCGGCACCTGCATGCGAAGGCCGGTAACCCAGATGGCACCTACCGCGATGACAACGACGAATACTGGAAGTCGATCGCTGAGTCATTAGGCAAATCCGATGGCATCTTGCTGCTGGGGCACGGCAATGGCAAGGCGAATGCCAGCCATCATTTTGTGGCGTACGCCGAGAAGCATTTTTCTGATGTTGCGGCCAAGTTGATCGCTGATGTGCGCTGCGATATTGATGACTTAACAGATAGGCAGGTGCTGCGGCTAGCGCAGCAATACTTCGGAACCGAGCCCGATCGCGATTTCGGGGATAGCCGCCGCGGAGAGTAACGTGATCCGGCGCATCGTGATCTTGGGCAGTACCGGGTCGATCGGTACTCAGGCCCTTGATGTTGCGGCGCGCAACAGGGAATTGTTCAAGATTGTCGGGGTGTCCTCGACCGGCGCCGATATCCCGATGCTGGTAAAGCAGGTACTTGATTTTGCGGTCGAAGCCGTTGCGGTGTCCCGCGCCACCACGGCGCAGGAGTTGCAGTTAGCCCTTTACGCAGAGGCGAAGGCGCGCGGCTATGGGATCGGAGCTTTCAAGCTGCCCGCAATTTTCGCTGGCCCGGGCGCCGCAGCCGAGCTTGCGCAGTGGCCCTGCGAGGTAGTACTAAATGGCATCGCAGGTGCAGCCGGTCTCGAACCCACGCTGGCGGCACTTGGCGCTGGTCGGATCTTGGCCTTGGCGAACAAGGAGTCGCTGATCATCGGCGGCGCCTTGGTCAAGGACCTCGCCGCACCAGGACAGATTGTGCCGGTTGACTCAGAGCACTCCGCTATCGCGCAAGCCCTCCGAGGCGGTGCCCGCGATGAAGTCCGCCGGCTAGTGCTGACGGCAAGTGGTGGCCCATTTCGTGGCCGCACGCGTGCTGAGTTGTTGGAAGTCACACCGGCCCAGGCGCTGGCGCACCCAACTTGGACCATGGGTCCACTTGTCACTATCAATTCGGCAACCTTGATGAACAAAGGACTTGAGCTGATAGAGGCTCACCTGCTATTCGATCTACCACTTGCGGCCATCGAGGTAGTAGTGCACCCGCAGTCGGTGGTGCACTCGATGGTGGAGTTCATTGACGGGTCAACGCTGGCCCAGGCGAGCCCCCCGGATATGCGATTGCCGATTGCCCTCGGGATGTCCTGGCCGGACCGGATCGCAGGTGCCGGGCCGAGCTGTGACTGGTCGAACCCAACCACCTGGGAGTTCTTCCCACTAGATGAGGAAGCCTTCCCGGCTATTGGCTTGGCCCGATTGGCCGGCACCCAGGGGGGCACCGCGCCAGCGGTATTTAATGGAGCCGACGAAGCCTGCGTGGCGGCGTTCTTGGCCGGCGAGATCGGTTTCTTGGAGATCGTGGATTACGTTAATCAGGTACTCGACGAGCACCTGAGCGGGAAATTCGCCGCGGCTGGGGGCAGTTGGGTGCCGGGGAACGAAGTGAGCCTGGAAAGCGTCATAGCGGCAGACAGTTGGGCGCGCGCACGAGCCCGGGAAATAGCTGGGGAGGGCAGACGCTGATGTTGGAAGCACTTGGCATCGTTATTTTCGTGCTCTTAATCGGGGGCTCGATCGCCCTGCATGAGCTCGGTCACCTGTTGCCGGCCAAGAGATTCGGCGTCAAGGTCACCGATTACATGATCGGCTTCGGTCCCACGATCTGGTCCAAAGTCAAAGGCGAGACCAGGTATGGCCTCAAGGGGATACCGGTCGGTGGTTACATCCGAATGATCGGCATGATTCCACCGGCGAAGGACGATCCAAATGGTGCGCCGCGCAGCATGACCACCGGCAAATTCGGAGCCATGGTCGATGATGCCCGCCGCCAGTCACTCGATGAAGTCGGCCCGGGGGATGCGGATCGAGTTTTCTACAAGCTCCCGGTGCGCAAAAAAGTTGTGGTAATGCTCGGTGGCCCGACCATGAACCTGCTATTCGCCTTCGTGCTGTTCACCATCATGCTGGTCGGCATCGGTCTCCCGCAGCCAACCTTGCAGGTTGCTGGAGTGGTGCCCTGCACTCCGACACTCGCGCAGCCAACCGGCGAGCCGCTACCGTCTGGGCGATGCCCAACCGGGACGACCCTTGCACCAGCTGCGGCGGCGGGGCTGATCGACGGCGATTTGATCACTGCGATCGATGGCGTACCGGCAACCTCGTGGGATGAAGTCACGTCCTGGATTCGCGCCCATGGCGACACCACCGTGACCTTGTCCCTGGTGCGAGCGGGGTCGCCGACCGAGGTGCCCATCACAATTGCCACCATTGATCGGCCGCTCTATGACGATCGCGGGAATCCCACCGGTGAAACCACTACATCGGGCTACCTCGGAATGCGCCCGGCCTTTGAGTTCGTTTCCCAGCCGTGGTCGAGTGTGCCCGCCTACATGTGGGATATCACAGTTCAATCGGTGAAGGCATTGATCTCATTACCGATACGACTCTATGAACTAGTCACTGACACCTTGATCGGCGGGGGCGAGCGGGCAATCGACAGCCCGGTGAGTGTGGTGGGCGTTAGCCGCCTTGGCGGCGAAATCGCGGCAATGGACCAACCCTTGATGGCGAAGGCTGCGACCTTCCTAGGGCTGGCAGCGTCATTGAACCTCTTCCTGTTCTTGTTCAACCTGCTTCCGGTGCTGCCGCTAGACGGTGGGCACGTGGCCGGCGCCCTCTACGAGGGGATTCGCCGGTGGCTTGCCAAAGTTCGCCACCGCCCCGATCCTGGCCACGTTGATATTGCCCGATTGCTGCCGGTGGCATATGTCGTTGCCGCCTGCTTGGTCGGGATGGGGGTAATTGTGATTTGGGCGGATCTGATCAAACCGATCAGCCTGGGCTGATCACCGCCCAAATTTGGGATTTCACGACGAAAACGCGCGCACCCAGCGATGACGCGCGTCGTAAACCGTGATTGACGGACGTAAGGGTTTATGTTGCACCCATGGGTGTCCTGATTTTGCCGATTGTGCTGGTGCTGGCTTGGGTCTTTGCACTCCTTGGTTGGTCGCCGATAGGCGGTCAGGCCGGTGACGACTTCGCCGATTCGGCAATGCGCTGGATGCTGTTCTTGCCGGTGGGTATTCAGTTCATCGTGAGCGGGTTCATGCATACGGTATTTGCCAAGTCCACCGCAAAAGGGATCGGTTGGGTGACCAACGGGTTCCAGTACGAAATCGGCTTTGTGTGTTGGGGTCTAGGGGTCGCGGGCCTGCTGGCAATGACGCGTGGGCCCGAGGCCTGGTTGGTCATCAGTGTGCCGGTGATTATCTTCTTGCTACTTGCCGGCGTCCAGCACATTAAGCAGATGGCGGTCGAGAAGAACTTCAAGCCGGGTAATTCGCTGATTTTGCTATATGACTTCGGCCTCCCAATCTCCCTCATCGCCTTGCTCCTTGCGACCCAATCGGTGTAGTTGGCCTGATGGCGGCATGCGCCCCGGTGGGCGTTCAGGGATACTGGGCCCGTGAGCATTGATTTAGGGATCCCGCTGCCACCGCCGGCGGTCTTGGCGCCGCGGCGCAAGACCCGGCAGATCTTGCTGAAGCACCCGACCCACCCGGTGCCGGTGGGTGGCGACGCACCGATCAGTGTGCAATCGATGTGTACGACCTTGACTTCAGATGTCAACGCCACTTTGCAGCAGATAGCCGAGCTCACGGCCGCAGGCTGTCAGGTCGTGCGTGTCGCGGTCCCGAGCCAAGATGATGCCGATGCGCTACCGGAGATCGCCCGCAAATCTGGGATCCCGGTGATTGCCGATATTCACTTTCAGCCGAAGTATGTTTTCGCCGCACTTGATGCGGGCTGCGCAGGGGTGCGCGTTAATCCTGGCAATATCAAGGCCTTTGACGACAAAGTCGCTGAGATCGCCAAAGCCGCAGGTGATCTCGGTACCCCGATCCGGATCGGGGTAAATGCCGGCTCACTTGACCCGCGACTGCTCAAGAAGTACGGCAAAGCCACCCCGGAGGCACTTGTTGAGTCGGCGCTGTGGGAGGCCTCACTTTTTGAGGAGCATGGCTTCGGCGACATCAAGATCTCGGTAAAGCACCACGACCCGGTGATCATGGTTGAGGCGTATACCCAGTTGGCGGCGCAGTGCGACTACCCGCTGCACCTAGGTGTTACCGAAGCCGGCCCGACTTTCCAAGGCACCATCAAATCATCGGTGGCATTCGGCGCACTCTTGAGCCGCGGGATCGGCGACACCATCCGAGTCTCGCTCTCGGCGCCGCCGGTTGAAGAGGTCAAAGTCGGTAACCAGATTTTGGAGTCGTTGAATTTGCGGCAGCGCGGGTTGGAGATTGTCTCGTGCCCGTCCTGCGGTCGTGCCCAAGTCGACGTCTACACCTTGGCGGAGCAGGTAACGGCAGGGCTTGAGGGCCTAGACGTGCCACTTCGTGTCGCGGTAATGGGTTGCGTTGTCAACGGGCCGGGCGAAGCCCGTGAGGCAGACCTCGGGGTTGCGTCCGGCAATGGCAAAGGCCAGATTTTTGTCCGTGGTGAAGTCATCAAGACGGTCCCCGAGGCGCAGATTGTCGAAACATTGATCGAAGAAGCACTTAAGTTGGCCGAACAGATGGGTGATGTTACTGGCGACCCGATCGTCACCACGGCCTAATCGACATCCGCCCATGACAATCGACAATCTGCTGACCGGTGTGGTCCGAGGGATTGGCTCAGGTGACCTCGCCCAGGTGCAGGCCCTCCTCGCGGCCGACCCGGTTGTGAACTGTTTCGTTGATTCGCGAGTAAGAATCGCGGGCACTGATCCGTGGCGCCTCGGCGGCGACCTATGGGGCTATTTCACCGATGACCGGTTGCATTCGATGGTTTATGTGGGTGCCAACCTCGTCCCAATCGCAACAACGCCGTCATCGCGTGCCGCCTTCGCCGATCGACTGCGCCCGCTGCCGCGGCGCTGCTCATCATTTGTCGGGCCCGCCGAGGAGGTACAAGACCTATGGCGATTACTCGAGCCCGCGTGGGGGCCGGCCCGTGAGGTCCGGTCAAATCAACCGTTCTTGGCCATGAGTTCATCACCTCTGGTCGCCGCGGATGTGCGTGTGCAGGTAGCCACGCTGGCCGACCTAGACCTGCTGGTGCCGGCCTGTGTGGAGATGTTTACCGATGAAGTTGGGGTTTCGCCGGTCTCGGGTGGGGCGGCCGGTGGCTACCGCGCTCGCATCGCGGAGATTATTCGAGCGGGCCATGCACTAGCGCGAATCGACGATGGCGAAGTTATCTTCAAGGCGGAGATTGGTTCGGCTACCGGAGCGGCCTGCCAGGTGCAGGGCGTGTGGGTAGCACCGGCCTATCGCGGACGCGGTCTGGCGGCGCCGGGGATGTCGGCGGTCGTAAATATCGCCCGAGCAACTATCGCGCCGGCTGTTTCCCTGTATGTAAATGACTTCAATTTCTCCGCGCGAAAGGCCTACGCCCGGGTCGGATTCGAGCAATCTGAAACCTTCACGACCGTGCTCTTCTGAGTAACGCGGCCCCTGGCCGATAGGGTTTAGCGATGCTGCGAATGTCGACACTGTTTCTGCGGACCCTGCGTGAGGATCCGGCGGATGCGGAGGTGCCAAGCCACCGGTTGCTGGTGCGCGCAGGTTATGTGCGAAGGATCGCCCCGGGTGTCTTTTCGTGGCTGCCCCTTGGCTACTTGGTCTACCGCAATATTGAGAACATTATTCGCGATGAAATGGATCGAGCCGGGTTCCAAGAGGTGCATTTTCCGTCGCTACTGCCGCGGGAGCCGTATGAATTAACCGGCCGTTGGACCGAGTATGGCGATACCTTGTTTCGACTTCAGGATCGGCGAAAAGGCGATTACCTGCTAGGGCCAACGCATGAGGAGATGTTCACCCTGCTGGTTAAAGGTGAGTACTCGTCGTACAAAGACTTACCGCTGGTGATTTACCAGATTCAGACCAAGTTTCGCGATGAGGCGCGTCCGCGTGCTGGGATTTTGCGCGGCCGGGAGTTTGTCATGAAGGATTCTTATTCCTTCGATATTGACGATGCCGGCCTTGAGCAGTCCTATCAGCGTCATCGCGATGCCTATATCGATACCTTCACCCGCCTTGGCATGCAGTTCGTGATCGTCTCGGCAATGTCTGGGGCCATGGGCGGTTCGGCAAGTGAAGAGTTCTTGGCGCCCACCGAAGTCGGCGAGGACACCTTTGTCCGGTGCACTACCTGCGATTACGCCGCGAACGTTGAGGCGGTGGTGACTCCCACACCGGCCCCACTTGATTACTCATCGGTACCGGCAGCCCATGCGGAGAAGACTCCTGACACACCGACTATCGCTGCACTTGTCGAGCATTCGAATGAGCGCGCCGATTTGGCCAGGTCCGATCGCCCATGGACCGCGGCTGACACGTTGAAGAACATTGTTTTCATGGTCAAAGGTCCAGACGGTGTTGAGAGCGCCTTGGCGGTCGGGCTGCCAGGTGATCGCGAAGTTGATATGAAGCGCCTTGAGGCGGTATTGCAGCCGGGGGTGCCGAGGCCATTCGAGGAGCCCGATTTTGCGAAGTACCCGACTTTGATGAAGGGCTATATCGGCCCGGGGGTTTTGGGTGCGGCTAATTCATCGGGGATCCAATACTTAGTCGACCCGCGGATCGTGACGGGTACCCGATGGGTAACCGGTGCGGATGCGACCGGGTCACATGTCTACGACCTGGTGGCGGGGCGCGATTTCACTCCGGATGGCGTTATCGAAGTCGCTGAAGTCCTTGCCGGCGACAGTTGCCCGAAATGTGGGAGTGGGCTGGCGTTGGCTCGCGGTATTGAGATCGGTCACATTTTCCAATTGGGGCGCAAGTACGCGCAGGCCCTGGGCCTAAAGGTGCTCGACGAAAATGGCCAGCTGGTAACCGTCACTATGGGCTCCTACGGCATCGGGGTGTCACGCGCGGTAGCCGCGGTTGCCGAGCAGTCACATGACGAGAAGGGCCTGATCTGGCCGCGCGAGGTGGCTCCGGCCGATATTCATTTGATTGCTACGGGCAAGGAGGACGCCCCATTTGCAGCGGCCGAGTTGCTGGCCGGGCAACTTGAGGAGGCTGGCCTTCGGGTGCTTTATGACGACCGCCGCGGAGTTTCGCCCGGTGTTAAGTTCAATGACTCAGAACTTATCGGGGTGCCCACGATCGTTGTAGTCGGAAAGCGCCTGGTTGAGGGATTCATCGAGGTGAAGGACCGTCGCACGGGGGAGCGAACCGATATTGCCATCGCCGAGGCCGTGCCGGCACTGTTGGAAGTTTGCGAATAACCCTTGGCAATCGAGGCGGTAATTTTCGATTGGGGCGGCACTCTCACGCCATGGCATGACATCGATCTCTTCTCGCAGTGGTACGCCTACGCCGAGACTTATGATCCACCACATGCAGCAGCATTGGCCCAGCAACTTTTCGACGCCGAGAGCAACCGCTGGCGATTGCAGCGAGAATCAGGCGGCGCCACCAGTACCGGGGCCCTCGACAGTATCTTCATCTCCCTAGGCATCGATACTAAATCGGCTGCACACTTCGGGGCTTTATCGAAATACCTCGACTTTTGGGCCCCCCATACTCTTGCTGACCCGCAGGCGGCTGAGGTGCTCGGGCAGTTGCGGTCCGATGGACTAGCAATCGGGGTCTTGAGCAATACATTGTGGCCGCGCACGCATCACCAAGAGGTGTTCGAGCGAGATAATCTCGCGAACCTAATTGACGAGTCCTGCTACACAAGTGAAATGGATGTCGCGAAACCACATCGTGAGGCTTTCATGTTGATAGCCGCCCAACTCGAAGTTGATCCGGAACAATGTGTTTTCGTCGGTGATCGCATCTGGGATGACGTTTATGGTGCGCAGCAGGTTGGTATGCGCGCCATCTGGATTCCGCATTCAAAGGTACCCAGTGAACATATCCCAGATGGCGATGCGGTACCTGATGCAATTGCCAATGGTCTCATCGAGGTGTTGGCTATCGTTCGCCAATGGCGTTCAGTCTGATTACTTGAAGTGGAGATCCTCGCCTTTGAGATAGCTGGGCTTGACCTGACCACCATCATCTTGCTGTGTGTTGCGGCCGCGGCGGCCGGTTGGGTCGATGCCATTAGCGGCGGCGGTGGGCTACTTCAACTGCCGGCCTTGTTGGTCGCGATGCCGGCCGGCGAGCCGGCAGTTGCCTTGGGCACAAACAAGCTATCCAGCATCATTGGCACTAGCGGTGCAGCATGGACTTACCTAAGGCAAGTAAAGCCGGATTTGCGTACCGCGCTACCGATGGCGGTCGCCGCATTCATCGGATCGGCGATCGGGGCGTCATTTGCCAGTCGGATTCCGGCCGGTACCTTTCGGCCGGTCATCCTTGTGCTGCTGGTATTTGTCTGGTTTTGGACCCTGCTTCGCCCCCAACTTGGGCAAGTTCAAGCGTTGCGCTGGCATGGAAAGCGCCGGCACTATGTGATTGCGGTGGTGGCCGGGTTCGTCATCGGCGGTTACGACGGGCTATTTGGCCCTGGCACCGGATCGTTCCTGCTCATTTTGCTGGTGGCCATTCTCGGGTATTCATTCCTGCAGGCCTCCGCGACCGCGAAGATCGTCAATGTCGGGACCAATGCCGCTGCGCTGATCGTGTTCGGACTCACCGGTTCGGTACTTTGGCTCCTGGGCCTCTTGATGGGTCTATGCAACCTGTTGGGTGCACTAATCGGTGCGCGAACTGCAATCAAACGGGGGAGTGGCTTCGTCCGCATCGTGTTCCTAGTGGTAGTTGCGGTCCTGATTATTCGACTCGGGTGGGATGTCTTTTACCCTTCGAGATAAGTAAAGATAAGTAAATTAGGCCCCGTGCGGGAATGCCTGGGATGGTGCTCCCCAGACCACGGCTCGAGTAGCGCATTCACTTGCCGCAAGTACGGCATCAGCCCGCTCATCGCCGGTAGCGGCCGCAGCGAGATCGGCATACACCACAACGAGGCGATTCTCAACGAGTTGGGCCAAGTGAACTGCCTGCTGGCTGTCGGTAACCGGATAGGGGAAGTCGTAGGCGATAGCGGCAGTAGGTGTAGTGCCTGCAGGTAGAACCGCTGCTAGGCGGTCGCGCCAAGATTGGTGGGCTCGTAGTGCTGCGAGGGCCCTGCGGTGGTCAGTGTTGGACAGCACGGCGCTAATGACCCCGTACGCATAGATCGCCGCATCCTCGCCGGCGACCGCGATCGCCCGCGCCTCCTGGCTGCTCATTGGCCTTCGCCGATTGACTTCAACACTGCAATATGTGACGCCTCGGAGGCCGCGATGAAAGTCAAAGTGCGCACGAACTCGGGCTCACTGGCTAGCTGGCAGGACTCACGGCGTTCAGCAGCCGCGGTCAGCTCGGCCTGCCGAAGTGCGCCGAGTGCTGACCTAATGTCACTGGGTGGTGCCAGAGCGGGTGGATCTGCCACTTCCACCCCCGTAGCCGCTAGATGTTCCTCATGCTGTTGCAGTAGGGGTTGAAGCCTGGGTGCCAATTGCGGGTGGGCGGCGATGATTTCGGTGTACCGCGCGATCAAGTTGCGCTCGGAGGTAGCCACGTCGAGATAGACAAGATTCCCGTCCGCTGGCAGGCTCGTTGTGGTCGCACTAGGGGCATCGGCAGTAGAGCCGCAGGCGGTCAAAGCCCCGACCGCGCCCACCGCGAGCGTGGTCCCAGCGCAGCGCCTCAGCAATTGCCGCCGGGTTATGGCAGTTGCCTGGTCCATCTGGGGCGACATAAGGACAACTGTGTCAGGTGAGTGGGTAGACTCTCGACCGCAACACAAATAATTGGTCCACCAAACAGAATCAGCACTGATGTCGAGGCAGGAGGCGCCATGGCCGCGTCAGCCAGTGTCTTGCTGGAGGGAATTCGCTCGGCATTGTCCGAATCCGGGGTGGATGTTGAAGATGTGCACGTTCAACAGGCCGGGCGCCGTGAAATCGTGCGGGTGGTCGTTGATCGTGACGGCGGGGTGGACCTAGACCAAGTTGCTGAGGTGAGCCGAAAGATTTCGGAGCTGTTCGACAGCTCGCCTCTTGCCGATCAGTTTGCGGGAACTTTTGTACTTGAAGTGTCCTCGCCGGGTGTTGACCGGCCACTCACTGAGTCAAAACACTGGCGGCGCGCGCTCAAACGCAATGTTGACGTGCATCTGTTGAATAATTCGACGATCACGGGGCGGATTCTCGAGGTTGGCGACACCGAGGTGATCTTGCAGACTTCCGAAGTTGAGCCCGTTGTGATTGCGTTTGCAGACATAGCCAGAGGCTTGGTGCAAGTTGAGTTCACTGCGACGGCTGCTGAAACGGATGAGGGATAATTATGGACATTGACGTAAGCGCCCTTAAAGCCTTGGTGCGAGAAAAGGATTTATCACTAGATGTAGTTGTCGAGACCATCGAGCAGGCCCTGCACGTGGCTTATATGCACACCGAGGGAGCGGCCGAGCGAGCGCGGGTCACGGTGGATCGCAAGACCGGACACGTAGTAGTGATGGCAAGTGAGCGTGATGCAGAAGGCAACGTAATCCGCGAGTACGACGACACTCCTGAAGGTTTCGGCCGCATCGCGGCAACAACGGCGCGACAGGTGCTGCTAACTCGATTGCGTGAGGCCGAAGATGACGTCACCTTGATTGAGTTCACCGGGCGAGAAGGCGATTTAGTCTCCGGGGTGGTGCAGCAGACCAGTAATCCGAAAATGGTGCGAATAGATATTGGAAAAGTGGAGGCGAATTTGCCCCCGGAGGAGCAAGCGCCCGGGGAGTCGTACCCGCACGGCGCTCGTTTTAAGTGCTTGGTTACAGCAGTGCGAAAGGGCTTCAAGGGCCCACAGGTGACGGTGTCCAGAACGCATCCGAATTTGGTTAGGGCACTTTTTGCCCTCGAGGTGCCGGAGATCGCTGATGGCACGGTGCAGATCGCTGCGGTGGCCCGCGAAGCTGGTCACCGGACGAAGATTGCGGTGTTCTCAACGGTGCCCGGGGTCAATGCGAAAGGCTCATGTATTGGCCCGTTGGGCCAGCGGGTGCGCCAGGTGATGTCCGAGCTTGGTGGGGAGAAGATGGATATCGTCGATTTCAGCGAAGATCCGGCCGAAATGATCGCCCATGCGCTGTCTCCGGCACGGGTTTCCGGAGTGGTTATCGTGGACCCGGTGGCCCGGTCGGCGCGGGTCACGGTACCCGATTATCAGCTCTCCTTGGCAATTGGCCGCGAGGGGCAAAATGCCCGATTGGCAGCCCGACTCACCGGCTGGCGCATAGATATCCGCTCCGATGGGGCCCCCACCGAGTCCGCCGCCGCGCACGAGGTGGGCCCGATTGACCCCGATTGACCCAAAGTGAACCCGAGTGCGCCCGAGGTGGCGTCAGGTGACCTTGGTAAGGCGGTAGAGTCTGCAACTGGCGGCTCGCCCGGGCCGATACGAACCTGTATTGGTTGCCGGGGTCGTGCCGCCTCGTCCGATCTCCTAAGGGTGGTCGCGGTGGGTGGGGAGTGTCATCCCGATCCGGCCGCTCACTTACCGGGTCGGGGCGCATACATCCACCCAACGGTGGCTTGTTTTGACGCCGCGACTTCGCGACGAGCTTGGGTTCGCGCACTACGGGTATCAGGTCCGCTGGACTGTGCCCCGGTGCGTGCCCTGCTCTAGCCCGGGTTGGTATCGGTTTAGGTGAACTAAGTAGGTCCAAGGCAACCGCCGCGGATGCATAACGAAGAGTTCGGGAGTTTGCGTTGAGGACATTCACCAAATGAACGCGTTCGAAGTGACCGCGTTCGAAATGACTGCTCAGAAATGACGCTGCAATGAGGCGTCCTACGCACTGACGGTCCGGAGCAAGGCCCGGACCAAGACAGGAGAATCGTGTCGAAGGTCCGGGTACATGAGCTCGCAAAGGAGCTCGGGGTTGAGAGCAAGGTCGTTCTCGCCAAACTGCAAGAGCTTGGGGAATTCGTAAAGTCGGCCTCATCTACGGTCGAAGCTCCGGTGGTGCGCAAGCTGAAAGAGGCCATGCCAGCGGCCGCGCCAAGTGATGCTCCCGCAGCTAAGGCTGTTGCGAAGAAGACTGCGAAGAAGACCACGGCCAAGAAGACCGCCGCGAGCGCTGACGGCGATGACATTGACCTCAGTGCCGCGCAAATGCCGGCTGTAGCAGCGCTAGCTGTCGAGCCGCCGCTGGCAACTCCACCGGCGCCACTGCCCGCGGTGGCGGTAAGTGAAGAGGCACCGGCCATTCCAGCTGGACGCCCCGTTGGGCCGCAACCTGGCGCACCTCGACCAGTCGGGCCGCGCCCGGGCAATAACCCGTTCGGCGGTAGCACCGGGATGGGTAGAACATCGGCGCCGCGTCCTGGCAACAACCCATTTGGCACCAGCACCGGGATGGGTCGACCGGCGCCGAGCACCGGCGCGCCGGCACCAGGTGGCGCACCAGGTGGGGTGCCTGGCGCACCCCGGCCCGCAGCCTTCCCCAGCCGCCGACCAACAGGGCCCGGTGGGCCCGGTGGTCCCGGTGGTCCCGGTGGCGCAGGCCGTGGTCCCGGTGGGCCCGGTGGATTTACGTCACGTGGGCCCGGTGGATCTGGTGGGCCCGGTGGATCTGGTGGTCCTGGCGGTTTCGCCGGTAGGACAGGAGCACCCGGTCGTGGTCCCGGTGGTCCTGGCGGACCCGGCGGGCCCGGTGGTCCTGGCGGGCCCGGTGGCTTCCCAGGTCGACCCGGTGCCGGCGGTCGCGGTACTACCGCTGGAGCCTTTGGTAGGCCAGGTGGCCGGCCCTCGCGTGGCCGCAAGTCCAAGCGCGCAAAGCGGCAAGAATTCGACAATATGCAGGCACCATCCCTTAGCGGGGTGCGCATAACCCGCGGCACCGGTGAAACCGTCCGATTGCCTCGTGGCGCGAGCCTGACCGACTTCGCGGACAAAATCGATGCGATGCCGGCCGATCTGGTGAAGGTACTCATTGAGCTTGGCGAGATGGTTACCGCTACCCAGTCGATCGATGACGACACGCTTCGCTTGCTCGGCAGCGAACTCAACTATGACGTCGAGGTGGTATCACCCGAGGATGAAGATCGTGAGCTGCTCGGCTCCTTCCAGCTTGAGTTCGGTGAAGATGAGGGCGTTGAAGCCGACCTCGTCATCCGCCCACCGGTCGTCACCGTCATGGGGCACGTCGATCACGGCAAGACCCGTTTGCTCGATGCCATCCGCAAGACAAATGTCATCGGCGGTGAGGCCGGTGGTATTACCCAGCACATTGGTGCCTACCAAGTTGCGACACAGACGGCAAGTGGTGAACGCAAAATCACCTTCATTGACACCCCGGGCCACGAGGCATTCACCGCGATGCGGGCGCGTGGTGCGCAGGTAACAGATATTTCAATTCTGGTGGTTGCGGCCGATGACGGTGTTAAGCCTCAAACGATCGAGGCACTCAATCACGCGCAGGCAGCGGGTGTGCCGATCGTCGTCGCGGTCAACAAGGTTGATAAAGAGGGCGCAGATCCACTCAAGGTGCGCACCCAATTGACCGAGTACGGCCTGGTTGCGGAGGAGTTCGGTGGCGACACCATGTTCGTCGACGTCTCGGCGAAGGCGGGTACCGGACTCGAAAGCCTGCTAGATGCCGTGCTGTTGACGGCGGATGCAGCACTCGATCTTCGTGCCAACCCGAATCAAGATGCCCAAGGTGTGGCAATCGAAGCACACCTTGACCGTGGGCGTGGCCCAGTCGCCACGGTCCTGGTTCAGCGCGGAACCCTGCGTGCCGGCGACTCCATCGTCGCTGGTGATGCGTTCGGTCGGGTTCGGGCGATGCTTGATGACGACGGCAACGTTGTTGAAGTGGCCGGACCATCTTTCCCAGTCCAAGTGCTTGGTCTGACTTCGGTGCCAGGTGCCGGCGACAGCTTCCTCGTAGTCTCTGAGGATCGAATAGCTAGGCAGATTGCGCAAACCCGGCAGGCCCGCGAACGCAATGCGATGCTCGCGAAGAATCGCGTGAAGCGTTCCCTCGAAGACTTCCTCGAGTCAATTGAGAAGGGTGAGGTTGCTGAACTCACCCTCATCATCAAGGGCGATGTGTCGGGCTCGGTGGAAGCCCTCGAGGATGCGTTGCTCAAAATCGATGTGGGTGAGGAGGTCTCGCTGCGGGTCATCCATCGCGGTGTTGGCGCGATCACCAAGAACGATGTCACGCTCGCAAGTGCATCCAAAGCGGTCATCATCGGCTTTAACGTACGGCCGGAAGGCAAAGTCGCTGAACAAGCTGCGCAAGAAGGCGTTGATGTCCGTTACTACAGCGTCATCTACCAGGCGCTCGACGAAGTGGAATCAGCGCTCCGTGGCCTACTTAAGCCGGAGTACGAAGAGGCCCAGCTCGGCACCGCTCAGGTGCGTGAGGTCTTCAAGTCCTCCAAGTTCGGCACCATCGTTGGTTGCGTCGTGAAGACCGGCGAGATCCGACGTAACTCAAAGGCGCGGTTGGTTCGCGACGGCACTGTGGTTGCTGACAACCTCTCAATCGCAACACTGCGCAGGTTCAAAGATGATGTCACCGAAGTCCGCGAGGGCTTTGAGTGCGGTATCAACCTCGGGTCGTATCAAGACCTCAAGGCTGACGACATCATCGAGACCTTTGAGATGCGTGAGATCCCGCGAAAGGCGTAGTTGTCTGGGTGAAAGGGTGGGTAAATGAGTAGCGAGGCTCGGCAGCGCAAGATGGCTGACCGCATCAAGGTGATTGTCGCCGAGTGCCTGGAAAAGCGGGTCAAGGACCCGCGACTGGGCTTCACGACTATTACCGATGTTCGGGTGACGACAGATCTGCGCGAGGCTTCGGTGTTTTATACGGTATACGGCGATGATCAGGCGCGCACCGAGACAGCTGCTGCACTTGAGTCGGCCAAGGGGATCATTCGTTCGGAGGTTGGCCGCCAGACCGGGATCAAGTTCACGCCGACATTGGCATTCTTTCCAGATGCACTCCCGGAGAATGCCCAACATGTGGCCGAATTGCTGCAACGAGCAGCGGAGGCCGATGCGCAGGTGCACGCGCAAGCCGCTAACGCCACTTATGCCGGTGACGCTGATCCGTACCGAGCCCCACGCGGGGACGATTCAGAACTCCAATGACTCCCGTCCCAATGACACCCGTAGGCGTCATTGTCGTCGATAAGCCAAGTGGTATCACGTCACATGACGTAGTTGCTAGAACGCGTAAGGCGCTGCAGACCCGAAAAGTTGGCCACGGGGGCACCCTAGATCCGATGGCCACTGGGGTATTGCTGGTGGGGGTTGATCGCGCTACGCGACTACTTGGGTATCTGGCCAAGCAGGACAAGGTCTACCAGGCAACGATTCGATTGGGCTCGACAACACTAACCGATGATTCGCAGGGGGAAACCTTGGCGAGGGCAAGTTCCAGTCAACTCGCCGTCATCGACGAGGCGGCAATTCTGCAAGGTATCGCGAAGTTGACCGGGGACATCTCCCAGGTTCCCAGTGCGATCAGCGCGATCAAGGTCGATGGCCGCCGGGCACATTCATTGGTGCGTTCGGGTGAGAGCGTTGTGCTCAAGGCGCGTGCGGTGACCGTTGAGAGTTTCGAGGTTAGCCGCCTGACATTTGATCCCGCTTGGGTTGATCTTGATATTGAAGTGGCGTGCTCAACTGGCACCTACATCCGGGCATTGGCCCGCGATCTGGGTTCTGGGCTCGGGGTGGGTGGCCACCTCACTGCCCTGCGCCGCACCCGGGTCGGCCCGTTCTCGGCCACCGAGGCTGTTGACCTCGAGGGCGTGACTTCGAAGTCGGTAATCTCAATGGGTGAAATTGCGCGCCGTGCGTTCGTGACTTGGGGGGTGGACGAAGCCGCAGCCGATGCGGTGGCCCACGGTCGGCGTATCGCATGGGAGCAGGACGACCTCGGGCCACTTGCGATCACCACGACCGCCGGTGACTTATTGGCCATTGCGGAGCACAACAATGGGCTTGCAAGTTATCTGGCTGTTTTCGTTTGACCTAGAGTGGTGTTGTTATGGTGAGTGAAACTATGGCAAGTAGTGCTATGGCTCCGGCAGTCGTGTGCCTCGGTGTCTTCGATGGTGTGCACCGTGGCCATCGAGCCCTCATTAACCGGGCGCGAGGGATTGCAGATGGTCTCGGTATCGGGTTGGCGGTCATGACTTTCGACCCGCATCCGCTCGCGGTGCTGCGCCCAGAAGCCGCGCCAAAGATGCTCGCCGCCATCGACGAGCGCAAGGACCTACTCCTTGCCGCGGGGGCCGATGTTGTCCATGTGCTGGATTTTACCGCAGCCACGTCGAGAATGACGCCGCGTGATTTTGTTGAGCGCGTGGTCGTAAATCAGTTGAACGCCCAGGCGGTTGTCGTTGGCAAGAACTTCTGGTTTGGCCACGAAGCCTCAGGTGACGTGCAAGTACTTACAAACCTTGGTACCGAGTACGGGTTCGAGGTGACTTCAGTCGAGATTGCGGGCGAGGGCAGCACCCAGTGGTCGTCAACCAATGTCCGTCGGTTAATTGCAGCAGGTGAGGTTGCCCAGGCCGCCGGGATTTTAGAGCGTGACTATCGCCTGCGCGGCTTAGTGGTGCACGGTGATGAGCGCGGTCGCGAACTGGGCTTTCCGACAGCGAACGTCCAAGTCGCACTAGGTCGCGCCATTCCCGCCGATGGCGTCTACGCGGGTTGGGTCACCGCTTTGGGCTTGGGCCGACTGCCCGCTGCGGTGTCAATTGGCACCAATCCACAATTCGATGGTCACGAGCCCAGGGTCGAGGCTTATGTGTTGGACCGTAACGACCTTGACCTCTATGACCAAGTGGTGTCGGTTGACTTCGTGGCAAGGGTTCGTGGGCAGGCAGTCTTTGCTGACTTAGCAGGTTTGGTGGCCGCGATGACGAACGATGTTGCCATGACCAGGAAACTCCTAGTGAATCGCTAAGTGGTGAGTTTTCGAAATCTCGGAACCTGGGAGTCTGGGAGTCTGGGAGTCTGGGAGTCTGGGAGTTTGGGCACTAGCTGCCCTGGACCGCCCGCGCAGCCACCTGGTGCACTGGGATTTCGTCGAATCCAGCCCTGCTGGTAGCCTGCTCCGTAAGACGGTCGTGAAGCGGGCGCTTTGCGATACGTGTCAAACACGAAAGTGCTGCTCGGTGCTACCGGGAAGCGCGCCCGAGAGGAAGAAATGCCATTAGATACTGCCACCAAGGCAGCAATTATCGCTGAGTACGGCTCTAAGCCCGGCGACACGGGATCACCCGAGGTTCAGATCGCGATGCTCACGCGTCGTATCTCCGACCTCACCGAGCACTTGAAGTCGCACAAGCACGACCACCACAGCCGTCGCGGGCTGCTGCTCCTCGTGGGGCAACGCCGCCGGTTGCTGCAGTACTTGGCCAAGACCGAAATCGCCCGTTACCGGACGATCATCGAGCGTCTTGGGATCCGTCGCTAGCAGCAGCGGCTGTTTAACGCCGGTGGCTTTAAGCCGGCGACAACTAAAGAACGGCACACCAGTACACACATCCGGGGCGCTCGCGCACGCGTAACGCCTGGAGTCGGTCCTCGGTAGTGACCTCCGGGAGTTTTCCCGTGGGCCTCGATCGAAGACCGCGTCTCCCGGAAACAATGCCGCGCGCGCCCCTGTCACAGAAACAGGAGGCACCCGTGGAGGGTTCCCAGATTGCAACAGCAAAGGCCGTTATCGATAACGGCTCGTTCGGTACACGCACGATCACTTTCGAAACCGGTCGCTTGGCACGCCAAGCCGCTGGTTCAGTAGCTATCTACCTCGATGAGGAGACGATGCTGCTCAGCGCCACAACGGCCGGTAAGTCGCCGAAGGATCAATTTGATTTCTTCCCGCTGACCGTTGACGTTGAAGAGCGCATGTATTCCCTTGGTCGGATTCCAGGCTCGTTCTTCCGCCGCGAAGGCCGCCCGAGTGAAGACGCCATTTTGACCTGCCGGTTGATCGACCGCCCGCTGCGCCCAACGTTCATTAAGGGACTGCGCAATGAGGTTCAGGTCGTCATCACCGTAATGGCGCTTAATCCAAATGATCTCTACGACGTGGTTGCCATCAACGGCGCTTCGGCGTCAACCCAGTTATCCGGCCTGCCATTTAGTGGGCCGATCGGTGGGGTTCGCGTTGCACTCATCGGTGGTCAGTGGGTTGGGTTCCCGACCCATGAGCAGTTGACCGAAGCGGTCTTCGACATGGTCGTCGCCGGTCGAATTGCCGGTGATGATGTCGCGATCATGATGGTCGAGGCTGAGGCAACCGATCGCACGATCGAACTGATCGCCGGGGGGGCCACCGCGCCAACCGAGGCCGTCGTGGCCCAGGGTCTAGAGGCGGCAAAGCCGTTCATTCGGGCCCTTTGCGAAGCGCAGATCACTCTTGCCAAGGCGGCGGCCAAGCCCACGGTTGACTTCCCGATCTTCCTTGATTATCAAAGTGATGCCTATGAGGCGGTTGACAAGAGTGCCAATGAATCTGTACGAAAGGCGTTGACCATAGTCAGCAAGGCAGAGCGAGAAGATCGACTTGATGAGATCAAGGGCGAGGTTCTCGCCGAACTCGGTGGCGCGTTCGTTGGCCGCGAGAAGGAGTTGTCGGCGGCGCTTCGTTCGGTCACCAAATCATGTGTGCGCGACCGCGTACTTCGTGACAAGATTCGAATTGACGGGCGCGGCTTGACCGACATCCGAACCCTTTCGGCCGAGGTTCAGGTTCTGCCTCGAGTTCATGGGTCAGCGTTGTTCGAGCGAGGCGAGACCCAGATTCTTGGGGTTACCACCTTGAATATGTTGCGCATGGAGCAGCAACTCGACACTTTGAACCCTGAGAATCGCAAGCGGTACATGCATAACTACAACTTCCCGCCGTACTCAACAGGGGAGACCGGTCGCGTTGGTTCACCCAAGCGACGCGAAATCGGTCACGGGGCACTTGCTGAGCGGGCATTGATCCCTGTGCTCCCATCGCGTTCGGAGTTCCCGTACGCAATTCGCCAGGTCTCCGAGGCCCTCGGGTCCAATGGTTCGACTTCAATGGGCTCGGTATGCGCCTCAACGATGTCGCTGT
Source organism: uncultured Actinomycetes bacterium (assembly GCA_903960135.1). Lineage (GTDB taxonomy): Bacteria > Actinomycetota > Actinomycetes > S36-B12 > S36-B12. The sequence goes on from CAJBZP010000051.1 coordinate 28,956, forward strand.
TGAACGCAGGGGTGCCACTTCGGGCTCCGGTAGCTGGAATTGCAATGGGATTGATCTCCGGTGAGGTAGATGGCAAGACGGAGTACGTCGCATTGACGGACATCCTGGGAGCCGAGGATGCGTTTGGTGACATGGACTTCAAAGTCGCCGGCACCAAGGATTTCGTCACGGCGCTGCAACTTGATACCAAGCTGGATGGCATTCCAGCTTCGGTTCTGGCAGGGGCATTGACTCAGGCGCACAATGCGCGCTTGGCAATTCTTGAGGTGATGAATGAAGCCATTGACGCACCTGATGAGATGGCTGCTACCGCACCGCGGGTGATCTCGATCAAGATCCCGGTCGACAAGATTGGTGAGGTGATCGGCCCGAAGGGCAAGATCATCAATCAGATCCAAGAGGAAACCGGCGCAGATATCTCAATTGAGGACGATGGCACGATCTACATCGGCGCGACCGATGGCCCATCAGCCGAAGCCGCCCGCTCGCAGATCAATCAAATCGCCAACCCGACCATGCCTGAGGTTGGTGAGCGCTACCTCGGAACGGTGGTAAAGACTGCTGCCTTTGGTGCTTTCATCTCCCTAGTCCCTGGCAAGGACGGCCTTCTGCACATCTCCGAGGTTAAGAAACTGGCCGGTGGCAAGCGCATTGACAGCGTTGATGATGTGCTAAAAGTCGGTGACAAAATCCAAGTGGAGATCAAGGAGATCGATCCACGCGGCAAGTTGTCCCTTGTGCCGGTCCTCGAAGAGGGCGCCGCGAAAGCAGGTAATGAGGGCTAGTACTCGCACCCTGCTCCGGGAGGGCGACGGTAGCACCGTTCGCCGCACCGTCCTCCCGGGCGGATTGCGAATCATTACCGAGCAAGTACCAGGTGTCAGGTCAGTTGCATTCGGTATTTGGGTCGCCGTTGGTTCACGTGATGAGACCGCGGCCCAGATGGGCTCGGCCCATTACCTCGAGCACCTGCTCTTCAAAGGTACAAAACGCCGGTCAGCCCTCGATATCTCGGCTTCGATCGAGGCGGTAGGTGGAGACCTGAATGCGTTCACGACCAAGGAGTACACCTGCTACTACGCCCGGGTACTCGATGTCGATTTACCCCTTGCCATCGAAGTAGTTAGTGACGTTGTAAATGATGCGTTGATTCTTCCGGCTGATGTCGAGGCCGAACGCGGGGTAATTCTCGAAGAAATCGCGATGCACGACGACGACCCAAGTGATGTGGTTCACGACGAATTCGCGTCGGTGCTCTTTGGCGGGAGCCCGCTAGGTCGCCCTGTTCTGGGGACGATCGAAACCATTGAGGCGATTTCGCGAAATGCGATCAATCGGTTCTATCGAGGTCGTTACCAACCCCAGTCCATGGTAATTGCGGCGGCCGGCAATCTTGATCACGAAGTCGTCGTGAAATTGGTCAAGAGCGCGTTCGGCGAGTACTTGGATGCAATGGCCGATGTCGAGCCAGCGCGTAAGCGAGGCAAGAAACGAAATCACGGGACCGGTGTAAAAGTAACCAACCGTCCCACGGAGCAGGCGCATCTGGTTTTAGGGGTGCCGGGCTTAGCCCGAAGCGATGACCGTCGCTATGCGCTTGCGGTACTAACCACCGCATTCGGTGGCGGTATGAGCAGCCGACTGTTCCAGGAGATCCGCGAAAAGCGTGGCCTGGCGTATTCGGTCTATGCATTTTCGCAGGGCTTCGCCGACGACGGCATGTTAGGGATATATGTAGGTTGCCTGCCGAATAAGGTGGCAACAGTGCTCGAGGTCTGTAACGCCCAAATACGAGAACTAGTGGCCGGTGGCCTATCGAAGGATGAAATCGATCGCGGCAAGGGACAAGTTCGAGGGTCGACCGTACTGGGTCAAGAGGATACCGGTGCGCGAATGACCCGAATTGCGCGCTCGGAACTACATGACGAACCATTACTCAGTATCGATCAGTTACTGGCCAAGGTGAACGCGGTCACCCAGGAGGAGATCAACGAGGTGGCTACTGATCTATTTAGTGAGCCATTGCGGCTGGCGGTCATTGGGCCATTCGCGGATGAATCGGTGTTCACCGGATAGGGTCCTTGCATGGCTGCAACCAATATCAAGGTCGGGGTTGTCGGTGCTCGAGGCAAGATGGGCGCCACGGTGGTAACTGCACTAGCAGCCACCGATGACTGCGAATTATTTGCCGCGATTGATATCGGCGATTCGCTAGACCTGCTCAAGGGTGCTGATGTGGCAGTGGATTTTACGACACCAGACACGGTAATGGGAACTTTGGAGTTCTGCATCGGCGCTGGAATCAACGTGGTGGTTGGGACAACAGGGTTTGACTCGGCCCGCATTGCGAAGGTGCGTTCTTGGTGTAGCGCGGCCCCGGGTGTGGGCGTGTTGATTGCGCCGAACTTCGCGATTGCGGCGGTACTCATGATGGAGTTCGCCGCAAAAGCTGCCAGCTATTTCGAGTCGGTTGAGATCATCGAGTTACATCATCCGGACAAACTTGATGCACCGTCGGGCACGGCACGGCATACGGCGGCCTTGATTGCGCAGGCGCGTCAGGCGGCCGGCAGTGCCGCGATGCCAGACGCCACCACGAATGGGTTGGCCGGGGCACGGGGTGCATTGGTCGATGGGATCCCGGTGCACTCGGTACGAGCCCGCGGCCTGATGGCCCACCAAGAAGTGATTTTTGGTGTTGCCGGTGAGACTTTGACTATTCGGCATGATTCATTTGACCGGACATCATTTATGCCGGGAGTGCTGCTTGGAGTTCGCTCGGTAGGCGCCCATCCTGGGCTAACGGTGGGGCTGGGCAGTTTCCTGAAGCTTGGCTAGCACTTGCTATTTGGCAGCCCAGTTTTCGATTGCAATGGCGGCGGCGTCATAGGCGCTGGGCCGAAGCCAGGTGTCCAGGGAGTTGCGCGCAATGTGGGTAGCTACCGTTGAGCCGTCGGTTAACTTCAGGGCTACTCGACCGGCGCGGCTCTCGGTGTTTGCGACACTGGACCAGGGTCCAATTCGCGTAGTGAACATACGTCGAATGGCAAAGCCGCCGTCATTGACGTAGGTTCCAGTTGCCCAACCACGCAGCAGGATTAGCAGGGCGCTGGCCAGTGCCGCGCCGGTCAGTAACACCGGTATTAGGCCGGCACCGGCGGAGCCCATAATGGCAACGCCACCGAACATGACCAGAAGCAAGGTGAGCACGACCAGCAGTAGTAGGCGCCAAGGGCCACGGGCGGGGATTCGTATCATGCGCACTTGGCGGAATTGAGCGTCAACCGCGGTATTTGCCGGGGGCCAGAGAAACCAGAAGACGGGTCGGCGCGGTTCGGGGATCATGCGCCCAGCCCAGTAGCACGCAATAGTGCAGCGGTGATCGCAGCCGCGAGCACGACCGCCAGGAATGGCGCGCGTAATACCAAGGCCACGACTGCGACGGCAACGCCCGCCAGACGCGCATCAATTACCAGCGATTGCCCAGATCCAAAAGTTTGGACCGCTACCAAAGCTGAGAGCATGGCAATGGGTAGCAGCGCCGCGACACTCCTAATCATCGGGCGATCAAGGAGGGATGGCGGAAGGATGAAGCCGAAGAGTTTTTCCAGATAGCACCCGAGCGACCCGATCAAAACTGCAGCCCAGATCACGAGCGATCTCGCAACCGATAGCCGGCGAGTACCGCGATCAATGCCGAGGCGAGTACCGGAACACCCGAGCGGGTAAGGGGAGTTAGTACAAGTGCAATTGTCGCGCCGCCGGCGGCGATAGCCCAGGCGGTGCGATCGCGTAGCCGCGGCCAAAGGAGGGCGAGAAAGCCGGCAGGTATCGCCGCATCAAGCCCGAGCATTGCCGGGTCGCCGATTGCGGAGGCACCAAGTGCACCAAGTAGCGTCCCAATATTCCAAAGGACGTAGACGCTGATGCCGGTTGCCCAAAATGCGTGCCGGCTATGGTCGACTATTGGTTCATGGGCAATTGACATAGCCGTGGACTCGTCAATAGTCAACTGAGCGGCTATCGGCTTTCGCAGGCCACGTAGATTAAGCGTTGGCGCAATATGCAGTGCGTAGAGCCCATTGCGGGCACCTAGCAACCAAGCCGTGAGCACCGCGGCGATCGCCCCGCCACCAGCACCGAGCACTCCAACGAGGGCAAATTGCGAGGCTCCGGTAAACATCAGGAGCGAAAGTGTTTGTGTCTGAATGGCAGTGAGCCCACTGGCGACACTTATCGCGCCGAAGGATAGCCCGTAGGCCCCGGTGGCTAATCCGATCCCTAGTGCACTTGAGGTGATTGGCCGCTTACTGCCTTTAGGTGATGGCGTCAAGGATCTCCTCGGCGCGTGGCAAGGCTGCGGCAAGATCGGCTGGAACGAGTGACAGTCGAGTCCGCCGTTCGAGCACATCGGCGACCGAACGGGCGCCTTCGCAGCGGACCGCGAACACCAGTTCCACCCCTCGCACCCCAAGTCCGGGGGCAAGTGGCTCGAGGAGATCGGGGTGCCCATCGGCTAAGGCGGCGACCCGCGCCGCCTCGGCGCCATATCGGCGGATCAACCGGGCGGGTAACGACTGCGCTGGGGCGGCGGGGCCCGCACCTACTAACGCGATATTTGTCGTTCGACAAGGCCGATCACTGATCAAATCGACGGCGTCTTGGGCCATTCGTCGATAGGTCGTGAGTTTGCCACCGGTTACCGTGATAACCCCGTTTGCTCCACGTCGCACCAAGTGCCTGCGCGAAATATCAGCAGTCTCACCGTCCAGAGCAACGGGTGGGGCAACCAGTGGGCGAAGTCCGGTGAATGCGCCGACTACGTCAGCGGCATTAAGTGGGCTTTGCAGGACGCGTGAAACTTGGCCAAGGATCCATTCGATGTCAACGGCTGGGGTTCGAGGAACATCGGGAATCGGGCCAGGCTCATCGATATCAGTTATCCCGGCGAGCAACAGCCCATCTGGGCGCGGCAGGACGAAGCAGTAGCGCCCGTGCATTTCTGGAACCGGGATCGTCATTGCGGCGCGTGGTCGCTGCAACGTCTCCGCGCGCAGCACCAGGTGGGTGCCGCGTGAGGGGGTGATAACCACTTCCTCGTCAAAAGTCTCAGCCCAAACTCCGGTTGCGCTGATTACGTTTCTGGCGCGCACCTCGATTTGCTCATCGGTTTGATTGACGACGAGCACGCCGGTGCTGTCAGCGGAGAGCACGTGGTGGCCGGTGAGAATTCGAGCCCCGTAAGCGGCCGCTGTTCGTGCCACCGCAACAACGAGGCGGGCATCGTCCTCCAATAGGCCATCCCAAGCCAAGAGACCACCGCGAAGGCGTGTGCTGTCAATTGCTGGTAGTAACCTTCTGGTTTTCGCTGGGCTGATCACTTTCGCACCGGGCAGGATATGTCTGCTGGTACGCGACAACGCGCGCAGAGCATCGCCAGCGGCGAAGCCAGCGCGGGTTAGCACCGCTGAACCGAAACTAGTGTCGTTCATGATGGGTACCACCTGCGCAAGGGGGCGAACCAAGTGTGGTGCGATGGTCGTCATCAAGTGGCCGCGCTCAACCGCGCTCTCCCAGGCGACGTCAACTTGACCATTGGCGAGGTACCGCAGGCCACCGTGCACCAACTTGCTGGACCATCTCGAGGTGCCAAAGGCCAGATCTTGCCCTTCGAGGACCAAGACCGAGAGGCCACGGGTTGCCGCATCAAGGGCTATTCCGGCTCCGGTTATCCCGCCCCCGATGATAATTACGTCAAAAACCGTTGTGGTTAGTGCACTTTCATCCTCGCTGCGGCGAGCTGGCGACAGGTCCGCCAGCGGGTCACCTACCTGGAGATATTCCGTGCTCATATGTGTCAGGCTTTCACAGTGACCGTCGGCCCTGATGCACTGACCCCGGACCTTGTCGATCGGTTCACTCGGTGGGGGCGCCCGAGTAGCCCGGTGACCCTCAGCGGGCCCGCCCAAGAGTTCTTGAAGGCAAAGGTCGGGATGGCACCAGCGGCTTCGAATCTGCCGCTGCCAGAAATCTGCGTCCCAGATTCGAGGCTGCCGGTGCCAGCACTGGAGGCACTCGGCGCGGCGGTCGGGGCTCCGCAGGTGCTAATTGATCCCATTACCCGGCTCCTGCACAGCCGCGGAATGTCGTATATCGACATGCTTGCGCGTCGAGCCGCTGACACCAGCGACATCCCTGATGCCGTGGTTATGCCAGCGACCCACGACGAGGTTTTGGCGGTCCTGCAGGTTTGCACTAATTACCGGATTCGTGTGGTGCCTTTTGGCGGCGGCACTTCGGTGGTTGGCGGTGTCACGAGACCGGCTGAGGGAATCGGGATCGCTATCAGCCTGGCAAGACTTGGTGCGCTAATCGCCCATGATGAGCTATCAGGTCTAGTGCGGGTGCAGCCCGGCATTACCGGGCCCGAACTTGAGCGAATATTGGGCGAGCGGGGTTTCACACTGGGCCACCTACCGCAGTCATGGGAGCGGGCCACTATCGGCGGTTACGCGGCTACTAGGTCGGCCGGGCAGGCATCAAGTGGCTACGGTCGCATTGACGACATGATCGAGTCCGTGACATTGGCGACACCAATCGGAACCTGGTCGGCGGGTCGGATTCCGGCAAGTGCCGCCGGTCCCAACCTGCTGCACTTGGCACTCGGCAGCGAGGGCGCATTCGGCATCATCACCGAAATCACCCTAAGAGTACGGCGCACTCCGAAAGCAAGTTGCTACGAAGGCGCGATGGCGCCGTCCTTTGCTGCTGGTATTTCGGCTAGCCGTGAACTGGCCCAGTTGGGCTTGACCGGCAGCGTACTTAGACTCTCGGACGAGGCGGAGACAACCGCCTCCCTTGCGATGTCAGGGCCAACCGGTTTGAAGCGCAGACTATTCGACCGCTACCTAGCCTTTCGCAAAGTTGGCCAAGGCGCCCTGCTGATCCTTGGCTGGGAGGAGCAGTCAGCGGCGCTGTTGGATGCGCGTCGTGACGCGGCGTGGACCGTGCTGAAGAAGTTCGGAGTGGTGTCGTTAGGCAAGGGGGTAGGTGAAGCATGGAACCACAACCGGTTTGCAGGACCGTATCTGCGCGATACCTTGTTGGATGGTGGCTATCTGGTCGAGACTTTCGAAACTGCCGCGTCATGGAACTTGGTGCCTGACCTTTATGAGGCGGCTCGGGATGCGGCGCACCAGGCTTTAGCAACCGGTGGGCACACCGCGTACGTGATGGCGCATGTCTCCCACGTCTATGAGACAGGGGCATCTATCTACTTCACCGTAATTGACCGGGGCGGCCCCGAAGCGGGTCCGCGTTGGCGTGCGGCCAAGACCGCCATCAGCGGGGCCTTGCAGGCGGCCGGGGGCACCATCACTCATCACCATGGCATCGGCCGCGATCACCAACCATGGCTGCGCACCGAGATTGGTGGCATCGGCATCGGGTTATTGCAGGCGATCAAAGCTGAACTTGATCCGGACCAGATCATGAACCCGGGAGTATTGCTACTTCCGGCAGTATTGCCACGAGATATAACTTAAATGGGCCTAAGACGGTGGTGGCGAGGGCGCGACAAACCTGAAATCACCCCGACCCGAGCGATTGATCGCGGCCTCTTGATCATCGCCTTGGTCTGGCAGGGCGCTTGGTTGGGCGCTGATCCGAGTCTTTGGCCGGTGGGGCACGGCCTCGGGGTGAACGCGCTCATTGTTTTGTCTCTTGCCACTTGGTTATTTCTACTCGGCACCGGATTTGGGCCCCTTGCCGATGCCAAGTGGAACCAGATTGCGCGTTATTGCGATATCGGGGCCACGGCCTTTGCGGCAGTTGCGCTCTTAATGCACGATCATGGTGTGCCCGAAGGCGCCTGGCAGGAGGGCGCTTCAATGCTGAACCTAACAGCGGGGCTCATCGGGTTACTCCTCGTTACCAAAGTCGCGGTGCCACTGTTGGTGGCCGTAGTTATAGCCGAGTTCGCGTTATTGAATCTGCGTGCGGTGATTGGGCTGCCCGATGATGGGTTGGTTGACCGGATGCTGTACGCGATCTACGCCTTAGCGATCGGTGCCGCCGCGGCCGGCGGTCGTCGAGGATTGATCATTGCGGCGGCACAATCCGAGCAGGAAGACCTTCGTGCGAGGGCGGCGCGTGGCCACAGCCAAGGCTTGGCTGAGGTGCAAAGTGCTTTGTCGGCGCACGAGCGAGGCCTGCATGAAACCGTTTTGAACACACTGACCGCAATCTCGATGGGCGCCGGGCACTCAGCGGATCTGCCCGCGCGTTCTGCAAACTGTCTTGAGGTCTTGGCTGGAGTAACGACGATTGCTTCCCCAGCAGGGGATCAGCACAACGGCTTTGCGATTGACGATCTCATCGCGGATTTGAAAAATGCGGGTGTTGAGATGGATGCCGATCTCGATCGGGCGCAGGAATTACCTATTGCCGTACAGGCGGCTGTGCAAGCGGCGATTCGAGAGGCACTTCTAAACATCTTGCGACACGCCAGAGCATCGCGCGTCGAAATTCGCGGCGGACACTTGGCAGGTCCCGGCACGGATTTTCACGTACGGATCAGTGACGACGGCGTCGGCTATGACGAAGCCGAAATGGTTCCTCGCTTTGGGATACAAGAGAGCATCATGAACTCGATGAATGCTGTCGGTGGCAACGCAGTGCTCGTCTCTGCCACCGGAGTCGGCACGGTCGTGCGGCTCGACTGGACCAAGAATCAAAAGTGGCGAAGCAAAAGTCGTGCATTGATCATCGAAAGCAGTAGCGCATTCGTGGTTCCGGTGATCTGCGCATTTGGCGCACTGGCGTTCCTTTCGATGATTTCGACACTTCCGCAAAGCATTGACCTTCGATACACAATTGGCGCCTTCGCGCTAGCCGTGGTCATGGGTGCATTGTTGATTTGGCGAAGTCGGTTCGGGCTGGTACCGGCATGGTTGGTGGCTCTGGTGTGCGTGGTTGTCCCATCGATTTATGGTTTCCAATCCCAGGGGGTCGGTGGCGCCGGAGGTGTCTGGAGTGACTGGGCATCAGAGGTAATGATTGCGCTACTTATCGTGGTCGTAGCGATGGGCCCGTGGTGGGCGTGGATCCCTGCGCTGGCCGCATGGGTTTATGCCCAAGGCGCCTTAATGGAGTTACTTCGGCCCGGGTCTGCCTTGATTATCGCGGCCGCACTATTTGCGCGAAGTGTGCGAAAAAGCGTCCGCACCTACATTAGAAATAGTGATCAGCAAGCTACCGCCGCAACTGAATACTATGCCCGCGCGGAATCTCTGCGGCGCTTAGACCACCGATATGAACTGCTGCGGGCAGCGGGGGCGGTGGAGTTGTTTGCCGATCTGGCTGCTGGTCGGGCCGACCCAGCGGATCCGTTGGTGCGATCGGCATGTGCGCGTGAAGAAAGGTTTATTCGCTCGATCATGCGGCTGGACCCATCCGGCGACCCACTCCATGGGTTAGCCGCAAAACTCGCGGTATTGGCATTGAACCAAGGCGTACCACTAGATATTGACCTCGGCCCACCCGGGCAGGCACCGGCGGGTGCACTTGACAGGTTGCAATCCGATACCGCATCGGCTCTTTCGTTGGCAAGACCCAGAACACCTGCCAAACTGTCGGCGCGGGTCGAGGAAGACTTTTTCGTGGTGCGGTTTGTGGCCACCTTGTCGCATGAGGTAACGGGGGAACAGTTGTTTGGCAACGGGCGCGAAGAGCAGGCGGACTATTTGGTGCTGATAGATCCCGAAGGCAACTTGCTCATTGAGGCGCGTTTCGCGGTACGGAATGAGGCACGTCTTGCCGGCCGTTGACCGCGCCTCGACTGTGCCGCCGGGGGTTTTGATTCGGCTGGCGATTATCGATGACCATGAAATGGTCCGGGAGGCGTTGGTTGCGCTACTAAGTTCCCCTGAGCAGCTGTTCGCAGAGGTCGTTTATCGGGGCGACAGCCCCCATGAGGGCGCCGCGGCGGCTCCCGATGTGGCCTTATTGGATATTGACCTCGGTGCCGGTGGCATCTCGGTAACCGACGCTGTTGCCTGCTTGATGTCGGCTGGCGCCGCCGTGCTGCTAATAAGTGCTTTCGAGGATCCGGTGGCGGTGCGAACAGCTATGTTTGCCGGCGCATTGGGTTTTGTCCCCAAGCGCGCCTCGCCGGCGTCTTTGCGTTTGGCCATCGAGACGGTTGCCGGTGGGGAGTTTTATCTCTCGGCGGATCTAGCGGCGATTCTTGCGACGGCCACGGAGTCGCCTGGCTTGAGCCCACGTGAACTTACGGCCCTGCGGTTGTATGCATCTGGCCTGAAATTGTCGGCCGTTGCCCATCGCATGGGCATCTCACCGCACACCGCCAAGGAGTACCTAGATCGGGCCCGGGCCAAATATGCCCAAGTGGGGCGAAATGCGCGCACGCGCACCGAGTTGTACGCACAGGCGGTTAGAGATGGGCTGTTGGACCAGGAACCGTGACCCCTGCGATGGGGACATCCGCGACGTGACTTCCGCTAGTTTTCCGGCTCTACTTAACTATTGGCCGGCGGGCACGGGGGATCCGCCGGCCGCCATTATTTAGTCACCTGAGTTGTCTCTGATATCGGTCACTAATCGCACTTCGCGTAAAATTTTGTCATCGCTGATGACTCGATCCCGGTACGCTGAGTCCGGGCCCCAGCCGCAGGAGCTAAGAAATCCTCGAGTGATTTCGTCAGCGAGTGGCAGCCAAGTGACTAAGGTGACGTGCCCGCTTGCACGAACTTGCTCGACTGTGGCAGCAATAAGCCTGGACCCGTGTCCCAACCGGGTGTGACCTGGGTCCACGACGAGGGCGAGCAACTCTGCGGTACCGGGGTTGGCATCCGGATCGGTTCCGGCACCGAAGGCCGCATAGCCGACAACCACATCGGTGCCCAAGGTGTCTGCTACCGCAACCATGAGCCGGTGGGTGGGGGTGGGTGGATTCAAAATCGCCGAGGCCCAAGCCATGGCAAGTTCGTCTTCATCGAGTGCGGCCAGTTCAGCAGCCGGCAAGATGTTTGCGTAATTGACCCGCCACGTGCGCACTTGGAGCGCGGCGATGTTGTCGACATCTGGCGTTCTGGCTGGTCGCACTCCGGTCGGCACTCACCTATTGTGCCGCGCCACTCGCGCAGCCACATCTTGGCGGCATCGTGGCGTCTGCCAGATAGGCTGGGCGCGTGACTGAAATCCCTAGGTTGACTTTTCGAAGCGATGTCACGGTCGAGTTAGTGCGTTCGGGGGCAAGTGACGCCGATGTGGTTTTCGCGGCGCGAGTATCGACAGCGGGGGAACAGTCCCTGGCTGATCTACAGGCTGATCCCGCCGCTGCCAAGGGGTTGATCAGCTACCTGATGCGCGAGCGTCATGGCAGCCCGTTTGAGCACAACTCTATGACCTTCTTCGTGCAGGCCCCGATATTCGTCTGGCGTGAGCATATGCGCCATCGCATTGCCAGCTACAACGAAGAGTCCGGTCGCTACCGCGAGTTGCAGCCGGTGTTTTATGTCCCAAATCGCGCGCGCAATGTGGTGCAGGTCGGCAAGACCGGGGCCTACGAGTTCCTGCCTGGCGACGATGCGCAATACGCGTTGATCGATTCAGCCATGCGTGAGTCCTGCACCCAGGCGTATTTGGCCTATCAAGACATGCTGGCCGCCGGAATCGCCCGGGAGGTGGCTCGAATGGTGCTCCCGGTGTCGATTTTCTCCAGTGCCTACGTGACGATGAACGCCCGCGCTTTGATGAATTTCCTTTCGTTGCGGCGAAAAGCCGAAGACTCGCAGTATCCGTCTTACCCACAGCGCGAAATCGAGATGGTGGCGGAGAAATATGAAGAGAAATGGGCCGAGCTGATGCCCCTGACGCACGCTGCCTTCGTCGCCGCCGGCCGCGTTGCGCCTTGACGATAGCCTTGGGCTATGCCCGGTCCTAACAGCGCCCGCCAGCCCTTTGGGGTAATGCTCACGGCCATGATCACCCCGATGCAGGCCGATGGCAGCCTTGACCTCGTGGGAGCCCAGCGCTTGGCCACGCACCTGGTCGATAATTTGGCCCATGATGGCCTGATCATCAATGGCACTACCGGCGAGGCATCGACCACCACCGATGCAGAGAACCTCGACCTGATCCGCGCAGTTGTTGAGGCCGTTGGTGATCGGGCGACGGTAGTCGCCGGGGTAGGGACCAACGACACGGCCCACTCGGTAGAAAGTGCCAAGGGCGCACTACGAGTCGGGGCCCATGCGGTCATGGCAGTCAGCCCTTACTACAACCGGCCACCTCAGGAAGGACTGGTTGCGCATTTCAAGGCCGTTGCAGACGCAACGGACCTACCCCTGATCGTTTATGACATTCCCAAACGCACCGGGGTAGCGATCGAGACCGAGACGTTGGTACGTATTGCCGAACACCCAAGAGTCATTGCCTACAAGGATGCGAAAGGTGATCTTGATGCGAGCCAATGGGGGATGGCGCGCACTGACCTAGCCTGGTATTCCGGTGACGATATTTTGAACCTGCCACTGCTGGCACTTGGCGCGGCGGGAATGATCTCGGTGGTGGGTCACCTTGTCGGTGACCGGCTCAAGGAGATGGCGAGCGCATATTCAGTTGGCCAAGTCGAGTTGGCAGTTGAAATTAATCGAAGTCTGCTCCCGGTCTACACCGGAGTATTTCGGACCCAAGGTCTTATCTTGATCAAGGCGGCACTCGCTGAACTCGGCTTGCCGGCCGGGCCAGTTCGATTGCCCTTGGTTAACGCGAGTCAGGAGCAATTGGCGATTCTGCGCGCTGATCTTGCCGCTGGCAAGGTCAGCGGGTTCACCGCATGAGCCGAGGCGATCTACCAGCGCCACCCGCGCTGCCCAGTGGTGGCCTGCGCATTTTTGCCCTCGGCGGTCTGGGCGAAATTGGGCGCAATATGACTGTCTTTGAATTCGACGGGCGGCTATTGATCGTCGACTGCGGGGTGCTCTTTCCGGAGGAGTCGCAGCCTGGAGTGGATTTGATTCTGCCGGATTTCGGTCCGATCAAGGAGCGCCTCGCGGATATCGAATGTGTGGTTCTAACCCACGGGCATGAAGACCACATCGGTGCCGTTCCGTACCTCTTGCGCCTACGCGAGGACATCCCGTTGCTCGGCTCGCGGCTGACTTTGGCTTTACTTGAGGCCAAACTGAAGGAGCATCGAATCAAGGCGATAACCCTTGAGGTAACTGAAAGCCAGCAAGAGAAACTGGGGCCATTTAATCTGGAGTTCCTAGCTGTCAACCATTCGATCCCAGATGCGCTCGCCGTGGCGATCACCACACCGGCTGGCGTCGTGCTACATACCGGTGACTTTAAGATGGATCAAGTGCCACTTGATAGTCGAATAACTGACCTAAATGGGTTTGCCCGCCTTGGTGATGCTGGTGTTGACCTGCTATTGATTGACAGTACCAATGCTGAGGTTCCCGGCTTTGTTCCGAGTGAGCGTGACATCGTTCCGGTACTAGATGCCGTGTTCCTTCGGGCCGAGGGCCGCATCATCGTGGCATCTTTCGCATCGCATATCCATCGGGTGCAGCAGGTCATCGATATGGCGGCGCTGCACGGCCGCAAAGTTGCGTGGGTGGGCCGATCGATGATTCGAAATATGGGCATCGCCCGTGACCTTGGCTACTTGCAAATCCCGGGTGGGCTGTTGGTTGCCGTCGAGGATCTTGCCGATCTGCCCGATGACGAGACGGTGTTGATCTGCACTGGATCACAGGGTGAGCCAATGGCTGTGTTATCTCGCATAGCCAACCGCGACCACCCAATTACCGTCGGTCCAAGTGACACCATCGTGCTGGCATCATCGCTGATACCCGGCAATGAGAACGCGGTATTTCGAGTCATCAATGGCCTTTCGAAACTAGGTGCGCACATCATTCACAAGGGCAATGCTCTAGTTCACGTCTCCGGCCATGCGGCCGCGGGAGAATTGCGCTACGTCTACAACATCGTAAAACCACGGCACGTGCTGCCGGTCCACGGCGAATGGCGGCATATGCGCGCTAACGCGGAAATCGCCAAGGGTGTTGGTATCGCGCCGGATCGCATTTTGCTTGCCGATGACGGTGTGGTGGTGGATCTTGTCGACGGACGGGCTTCAATCACCGGATATGTTCCAGTCGGCTTTGTATATGTCGATGGTTCAAGTGTCGGTGACGTCACCGAAACCTTGCTTAAAGACCGGCGCGTGCTTGGCGAGGAGGGCTTCATCTCGATCTTTGCAGCGGTGGATCTCATCGATTCAAAAGTTGTCGTCGGCCCGGAGATTCATGCCCGCGGACTCGGACTTGATGATGAAGCGATGCTGCCACTGCTTGAACAGGTACGCGATGCGCTAGAGGAGTCCCTGCGCCACGGCACCACCGACCCCCATGAACTGCAGCAACTGGTCCGCCGCCGGGTGGGCAAGTGGATTAGCGGAACCCATCGCCGCCGGCCGATGATCGTGCCAGTAATCGTCGAGGCGTAATCGTCGAGGCGTAATTTTCGGCTGCCAGAGTTTTTTGGTGTCCGGGGCGGGCTAATTCCCCCCGGGGGTCCGAAAACCGGCTAATGCGCCTACGCGACACGCACCAGTGGGGAGGGTGTGACTACCGGGGCTGGTGGGTTTGAGTCGCTACGCTGCGGGTATGGCTTCCCGCACGTCTGCTCCGGCGCGCTCGCGCACCGGTCGCGGATCTTCCCCAGCGAAAAAACGTCCAGCGCGCCGACCATCGGCGCCCAAGGCCAGCGGCCCAGGGCCGGTAGCGCGCTTGTTTTATGCCCTCGGGCGGGCCGCCCGCGGCGGGTATTTGGCGGTTGCGCACGGCATCGGTTTTGTCACTAGGAGTATCGGATCTAGTGCCCGCGGCCTCGACCCGGCTCAGCGCCGGGACGGCCTAGCTCTTGCGTTCATCGCTGCTGCAGCGATTTTGGTGGCCGGTACCTGGTTTGGAGTTGAGGGCTGGTTCGTGTCCTGGGCGGCCATGGTCGCGCAGGCGCTGCTTGGCGCACTGGCTTGGCTATTGCCGATTTTGCTCTTGGCCTTGGCCTGGCGCTACCTACGGCACCCAGATGACGGTGCCACCACCGGGCGCATGCTGATCGGGGGCGCAGCGGTGCTGGTGGCCCTAGTTGGCGGCTGGCACCTAATCGCCGGGGCGTCAACTCCAAGTGATGGTGCCGAGGCGATGAGCGCTGGCGGTGGGGTTATTGGCTGGGTGGCGACGGCTCCGATCGTTTCAGCTATCGGACCGATAGTCACCGGGGTGATTTACCTACTGGTACTCATTTTTGGCGTCTTGGTTCTTACCGCAACCTCGATAAGTGCGGTGCGCGCCAAACTTGCAGCTGGCGTTGGCGCGGTGGGCCGACTGGGTGCCCTGAAAACCGTGTTTAGTAAACACAAGGGCGTACCTAAAGTGCCGACGTTGGATCAGGACCCCGGCCTTGGTGAAATAGGTGAGGATTTTTCAACTGATTTGGTTGACGGGTTTGTTGGGGATGAGCCGTTCATAACTCCGGTCGCCGAAGACGAGTTTCGCCCCGCGGCGGGCCTGATGGCCGGCCTAGCGGCTACCAGTGCCACGGTGCGCCCCGATGCCACATTCGAGCAGGTTGGTCATCCGGCCCGCCATGAAACCCTTGCTTTGGCGCGCCCGATGAATGCGGTATCGGCAAGTCGGGCGCCGAGGGTCGTTGAGCAGTTGCCGTTGACCGGCAGCGTGACTTATGTGTTACCACCAGCCAATTTATTGAAACCCGGTGCCGAGCATAAGACGGCGACCCGGGCCAACGATCAAGTCGTTGCCGCATTAACCGAAGTGCTCGAGCAATTCGGCATCGATGCCCAGGTGACCGGTTTCATGCGCGGACCCACTGTCACCCGTTATGAGATCGAGTTGGGGCCGAGTGTCAAGGTTGAGCGGGTCACGGCCCTTAGCAAGAACATCGCATATGCGGTGGCTAGTGCCGATGTTCGGATCCTCAGCCCGATTCCAGGGAAAAAAGCAATTGGCATTGAGATTCCGAACTCAGATCGCGAACTTGTCGCGCTGGCCGATGTCATGCGCAGCAAGGCGGCGGTAGGTGATCAGCATCCAATGGTCGCGGCACTGGGTAAGGATGTTGAGGGTGGGTTCGTGGTCGCAAACCTCGCCAAAATGCCGCATATCTTGGTAGCCGGCGCAACTGGCGCGGGGAAGTCCAGTTGCATCAACGCCCTAGTCACCTCCATCTTGATGCGCGCAACGCCCGACGAGGTTCGCCTCATTCTGATCGACCCAAAGCGGGTTGAACTTAAGGCCTACGAGGGTGTCCCGCATTTGATAACCCCCATCATCACGAACCCGAAAAAGGCGGCGGACGCGCTGCAGTGGGTGGTCAAGGAAATGGACCGTCGGTATGACGATCTAGCTCTTTATGGGTTTCGGCATATAGATGATTTCAATAAGGCGGTACGGAGTGGGCGGGTAGATGCATTAGCCGGCAGTGAGCGAGTGCTGCACCCGTACCCATATCTGCTGGTTGTCGTCGATGAGTTAGCCGATCTCATGATGGTGGCGCCGCGCGATGTCGAGGACGCAATCGTTCGGATCACCCAATTGGCCCGGGCCGCCGGTATTCATCTGGTCCTCGCGACGCAGCGCCCAAGTGTTGATGTCGTCACCGGGCTGATCAAAGCGAATGTGCCAAGTCGCCTGGCCTTTGCCACCTCAAGCCTAACCGACAGTCGGGTTATTTTGGATCAGCCAGGCGCCGAGAAACTGGTGGGCCAAGGTGATGGTTTGTTCCTACCTATGGGGGCCAATAAGAGCCAACGTATTCAGGGTGCATTTGTTTCAGAGAATGAAATTCGGGCGGTGGTTGCGCACTGCAAGGCGCAGTCGGTTGCGGTCTACGCCGCTGACGTGACCTCAGCGGCAACCGGTGGGGTAAGGGAGGTCGATGGAGATATCGGTGACGACCTCGACGTGTTACTACAAGCCGTTGAACTGGTGGTCTCGACCCAATTTGGCTCGACTTCAATGCTGCAACGCAAGTTGCGGGTGGGGTTTGCGAAGGCGGGACGGCTAATGGACTTGATGGAGTCAAGGGGAGTGGTGGGGCCCAGCGAAGGGTCCAAAGCGCGCGACGTACTGGTGAAACCAGATGAACTCCCGGAGATCTTGGCGATGCTCAGGGGTGACAGCTAGCCGCGTGCGCCCAAGATCTAGTGCCCGACTACTAAGCCCACCTTTTGTCCCCTGAATAGCCCAACGGGTCGCGGGCCTCGGTGACTGGCGCAGTGCGTGCCATTGGAATACGCTTCTGCAAAATCTCAGACTGGAGGTCAAATGAGCGTTGGTTTGACCATCGGGGAGGCACGTATGGCGCAGGGTGTGAGCATTTCGGACCTCGCTGCGGCAACCAAGATCCGCGAAGCGTTGTTGCTGTCTTTGGAAGCAAATGATTTTGAGTGTTTCGGCGGGGCCGCTTACACGAGAGGCCACTTGAAGGTCATTGCCGCATTCTTGGACCTTGATGCGAACGCACTGGCGCATGAATTTGATTTGCAATACGCAGACCCGGTTTAGTCAAGCTTGCCTCATCCACTCAAATTTCTACCGCTTACGTCCGCACTGACGGCCACTCCGTAGGCTGGGGCAGTGCCCCGGGCAACCAGCAGTAATTCGCAAAGTGTCGCATTGGTGACACTAGGGTGCGCGCGCAATGAGGTCGATTCCGAAGAACTCGCTGGTCGACTCACGGCCGCGGGCTGGACGATTGTTGATGATCCGACAACCGCCGACGCTGTTTTGGTGAATACCTGTGGATTTGTCGATGTCGCCAAGAAGGATTCGATCGACGCAATACTTGGTGTTGCAGCGTTGAAGAGTGAACTCGGTGGGCCGGGCGCGGTGGTCGCGGTGGGCTGCCTGTCCGAGCGGTACGGGCAGGAGTTGGCAGCGCAGTTGCCAGAGGCCGACGCGGTACTGGGCTTTGATGATTATCCCGATATTGCCGAGCGCCTTAGGGCGATCGTGGCCGGTGATCGGCCACTGGCGCACCAGCCAAGGGACCGTCGATCACTGCTGCCGATTTCGCCGGTCGATCGGCCAGCAGCCTTGGCCTCGATCCCGGGCCATGGTGCAAATGAATCGATGAGCGTGCCCGGTTGGCAGCCACCGATTCTGCGCCGGCGCCTTGACGGTAGTCCGGTGGCGCCGGTGAAACTGGCGTCGGGTTGTGACCGCAGATGCACCTTCTGCGCGATCCCAGCATTTCGTGGCTCATTTATCTCCCGACCGGCCGCTGACATCATTGCCGAGATCAATTGGCTAGTTGATCAGGGTGTGCAGGAGGTTATTCTCGTTAGCGAGAATTCGACCTCTTATGGCAAGGACCTCGGCGATATTCGACTGATGGAGGCGCTACTGCCGGCAATCGGCAACGAAACTTCACTTCGTCGCTTGCAGGTTGCGTACTTGCAGCCGGCAGAGGTCCGCCCGGGCCTGATCGAAGTCATCGCCAATACCCCCGTGGTGGCACCGTATTTCGATTTATCCTTTCAGCATGCGAGTAGTTCGCTGCTACGGCGAATGCGCCGCTTCGGCGGGAGCCAGGATTTTCTCGCGCTTATTGACCAGATCCGGGCGCTAAACCCAGAGGCGGGGATTAGGAGCAACGTCATAGTCGGTTTCCCGGGGGAGACCCAAGCCGAGTTCGACGAACTCGCGGATTTCTTAACCATGGCGCGGCTCGATGCCATCGGGATATTTGGTTATAGCGATGAAGAGGGCACTGAGGCGGCCACCTTTGACGGCAAATTATCTGACGAGGTTATCGCCGCGCGGGTCGAGATGATCTCCGCGATCGCCGAAGAAGTCATGGCGCAGCGGGCCGAAGACCGAATTGGCACCACGGTTCAGGTTTTGGTCGAGGCCATTGAACTCACCGACGATGGTGAGCCGACCGGCCGGGTCATTGGTCGAGCCGGGCATCAAGGACCCGACGATGGCGCCACCATCATCGCTGCCTCAAGTCGCGGTAAGCGAGTGCAAATTGGTGATTTCATGGATGCGAATGTGGTCGATACCGAAGGGGTCGATCTCCTGGCGGAGCCGGTATGAAGCCGGCGAAGCCAGATGCTGCGGGCGATCAAGTCACCGGCGCCTCCGCGGTCAATATCGCAAATTTCCTGACGGTGCTGCGCATTGCCTGCGTCCCACTAATGGTGGCCTTGCTGTTTGCTTCAGGCGGGCATGATCAGGAATTACGCTGGTGGGCGGCCGCGGTATTCGTTGTTGCGGCACTAACAGATCTATTGGACGGTGCAATAGCTCGCCGCAAAGGTTTGGTTACGAATTTCGGGAAGATTGCGGACCCAATTGCCGACAAGGCCCTGATCGGGGCGGCCCTGATTTCACTTTCCATCCTTGGTGACTTGGCTTGGTGGGTGACGATCGTAATTTTGGCCCGCGAACTTGGGATAACCGTCTTGCGATTTTGGGTCATTGAGCATGGGGTTATCCCAGCGAGTCGGGGCGGCAAGGTCAAGACCGTCGCTCAGGGGGTGGCGATCACGATGTACATCGCGCAGTTTCCTGGTCTGCCTTGGTGGCCGGCGGCGAGCATGCTCATGATGGCCATTGCCGTAATCCTCACGTTGGTCACCGGCGTCGACTACGTGGTGCGCGCCGTTCGAATGCGTAGCCGGGCAAAAAAGCTGCCGGAAACTGCCTCATCATGACCACCGCGGCGGCCGTAGTAGCCGCTTGTGTTAACCAGGAGCTCACGCTCGCCACCGCTGAATCACTGACCGCTGGGCTTGTTGCCGCGAGGCTCGGTGAGGTTCCTGGGTGTTCGGCCATGCTGCGGGGTGGAGTGATTGCCTACGCAAACGAGGTGAAAGCCCAGGTGCTGGGTCTGGACCCGGCGCTGTTGGAGCGGGTGGTCAGTGAACCCGTGGCAGCGGCACTGGCCCGCTCCGTGACTGAACTTCTGCACAGTGACATTGGCATTGGCACCACCGGGGTGGCCGGTCCCGATTGGCTGGCAGGTGAGCCACCTGGCACCGTCTGGATTGCGGTTTACGACGCGCGAACCATGAACTTGCGCACCGAAAAATTGGCCCTGTCCGGGGATCGGGCAGCGGTTCGGGAGGGAGCCGTACAGGCGAGCTTCGACCTGGTGATGCGACTACTAACCGAAGGCTAGGGAATAGTCGTGGGTGCCGGCCGGTTACCGTAGGGGTAGGGGTAGGGGTAGGGGTGAGGGTAGGGGCAGGGGTAAGTGGCTGATCTGGTTGTTCCGGGTTAGCCTTTGACAAAGGGAGGCCATGATGATCGTGCTTCGGCAGGTAGTTGGCGACGAGCTTCGTCGTCGCCGGCAGGACCAAGGCCGTACCCTGCGTGACGTATCGGCCGCAGCAGCGGTTTCACTTGGCTACCTTTCCGAAGTCGAGCGCGGGCAAAAAGAAGCATCGAGTGAATTACTCGCGGCAATTTGTGGCGCCCTCGATGTTCCACTTTCGGCGGTGCTCTCCTCGGTCAGTTCAAATATGGCTGAAGCTGAGACCGGTGACTTTGTATCCCGAGTTTCAGCACTGGTTATCTAACCTTCGGTGAGCCTGGCGGATTTCTGGGAGCGGATGGATCTCGTGCTGGGGCCGGTTTATTCGCGGTCTTGGGCAAATGACTTCGTCCTATCTGGTATTGGGCTCACCGTCCTTCAAGCCATCGCCGCAGGGGTCGAAACCCGGGAGATCTGGCGGGCGGTCTGCGCGGCTACCGAGGTCCCGAGCACCTTGATCTAGGTTGTTGCCATGCGGCTGCGTCGGGGGGCTCCACGGGAGCTCTCGTATGTGACAGTCGTTACCTACGGTCGCACAGGAAGCACCGCAATCCAGGCGAGTCTTAATGCCTTGCCCGGTGTCTTGGTGCGAGGTGAGAATTACGGGGCCATGCGCGGCCTCGGCACTTACCTGCAGTCGATCGCAGAAGTTGCCGACCGCCACCACGCCCGCCGGCCCACCCACCCCTGGTATGGATCGGCGAACCTGGACCTAACCGGGTTATTGGCCGATGTTCGGCGCCATGTCCTCGAGCAGGTCCTGCGGCCGACGGCCGACACCCACTGGATTGGGTTCAAGGAAGTTCGCTATGAGACTGGGCATTTCGCAAATTATGATGAGTTGCTGCAGCATTTGATTTTTCTCGGGCACCTTTTCCCGGGTTTACGGTATTTGATGAATGTGCGGGCGCCAGCCGACGCGGCAAGTAGTGGTTGGTGGCCCAAGAATCCAGATGCGATCGAGGTACTAACAACTACTCGGGCTTGGCTTCTAGAGTCGGTCACAGATCTAAATGCCTTTTTCGGTACCCATCGAGCCATTGGAGTTGCATACGAGCGGTGGGCTGCGGACCCGCAAGTCTTAATCGATGCCTATGCCGGCCTTGGTTTGCCCCGAGCCGATGATGCGGTCCGCGCTGCATTAGCCGAGCGGCTTGCGCACGGGCCGCACCAGTGATCACGGCCCTAGTTTGATGGCAACCCAAGTAGCTCTTTCGGACGCGGCCGTTGCCGAGGTGCAAAAGCGCACCATTTGGGTGCTGTCGTCGGCACAAGTACTAAGCGGAATTGCAATCGCCGGTGCAGTGCCCGTTGGTGCACTCATCGCCGCTTCAATCGCTGGGTCGGATGCCGCAGCAGGCTTGGCACAAACATTTGGCATCCTGGGTTCCGCATTGATTGCCTTGCCACTGGCCCAAGTCGCGCTGAGTCGAGGTCGGCGCGTGGCCTTAAGCACGGGTTTCGGCATCGGTGCGGTGGGTGCGGTGATAATCATTTATGGCGCGGTCCTGCGCAATCTGGCCCTGGTTTATCTGGGTTGCACCGTCTTTGGCGTCGCATCGGCCGCCGGGTATCAAGCCCGATACACGGCAACAGATCTGGCCCTAGAAGAGCACCGAGCACGCGCCCTTTCCTGGGTGGTGTGGGCAGGCACCATCGGTGCCGTACTCGGACCGAATCTACTGAATTTCTCCGGTTCGATCGGGATGGCGCTAGGCCTGCCGCAGCTGTCCGGGCCCTATGTCATCTCGGCGGTCACCTTGCTGGCGGCGACCGTGGTCCTCTTCTTGTTTCTGCGACCTGATCCCTACTTACTCGCGACCGCGAATCGGGCGGCAAAATCCGGAGCCGTTCCGCGTCCTAAATTGCGGGCTGCCCTAGGGCATGTGCGAGGGCGGCCCCGGGCCATCTTGGGGATTACCGCTGTGTCGATTGGGCATGTGGTGATGGTGATGGTGATGGTCATGACGCCAATCCACATGGCCCATGTTGATGTGTCCTTGCAGCTCATCGGGTTGGTAATCAGTGTGCACGTGGCCGGGATGTATGCCTTTTCACCGATTGTCGGCTGGGGGGTGGACCGGCTTGGTCGAATTCAGGTAATCGTCATCGGGATTGCGATCTTGGCGGCGGCCTGCATCATTTCGGGCTCAGCCCCTGGCAATAACACCTGGCAACTGGGGATCGGCTTGTTCTTGCTGGGCTTGGGGTGGTCATGCACCCTTATTGCCGGGTCCACCCTATTGACCGACGAGGTAGGGGCAGCGGATCGTCCCGCGGTGCAGGGCCTATCGGATTTGGTGATGAATGTCGCCGGCGGGGTCGGTGGTGCCATCGCGGGCGTAATCGTGCTCTTCGCCTCATATGCCGCTCTTTGTGGTGCGTCTTTGGTCCCGTTGATCGGTCTGGGCGCACTCGTAGCGCTTCCGGCGTGTCGTCGCCATTCGAACACCCGTTCGATATAGATTCCTGTCACGAGATCAGGTGGGTTCTCCTCCACACCGGCTAGTTCGGGGGTGGTGGCTAGCCCGCCGATGTCAGAGGGTCGCCTTACCTTTCGTAATCCAACGAACATGACCACCGACCAGACAGGGAGAACCACCCATGGCCAGTACAGCCGGTGACCGCGAGAAGGCCCTGGACGCCGCACTCGCCCAAATCGAACGGCAATTCGGCAAAGGCTCAGTGATGCGGTTGGGTGAGGAGGGTCGGATCCCGATCGATGTGATCCCGACTGGCTCGATTGCCCTGGACGTGGCCCTTGGTATTGGCGGGTTACCACGCGGGCGCATCGTTGAGATTTACGGCCCCGAATCGTCGGGTAAGACCACCTTGGCCCTGCACGCGATCGCAAATGTGCAGGCCGCAGGTGGACTAGCAGCCTTTATTGATGCCGAGCACGCACTTGATCCCGACTACGCCTCACGGTTGGGGATTGACCTCGACAGCTTGTATGTCTCGCAGCCCGACACCGGCGAACAGGCCTTGGAGATCACCGACACCTTGGTGCGATCGGGCGCCCTTGACCTAATCGTGATCGACTCCGTCGCCGCGCTGGTTCCACGGGCGGAGATCGAAGGAGAAATGGGCGATAGCCATGTTGGCCTGCAGGCCCGCTTGATGAGCCAGGCGCTACGCAAGATGGCCGGTGCCCTGAGTAATACCAACACGACCTGCATTTTCATCAATCAGCTGCGCGAGAAGATCGGTGTAATGTTTGGCTCACCGGAAACCACGACCGGCGGTAAAGCCTTGAAGTTCTATTCATCGGTCCGCCTTGACGTTCGCCGCATCGAGACCCTCAAGGGTGGAACCGAGGCAGTTGGTAACCGCACCCGCGTAAAGGTCGTTAAGAACAAGGTTGCACCGCCCTTTAAGCAGGCCGAATTTGACATTTTGTACGGCGAAGGTATCTCGCGTGAGGGATCACTTATTGATGTTGGAGTTGACCAAGGGATCGTTAAGAAGTCTGGCGCCTGGTTCACCTATGAGACAGATCAATTGGGTCAGGGCAAGGAGAATGCTCGGACTTTCCTGAAAGACAACCCAGACCTCGCAAATGAAATTGAGAAGCGGATCAAGGAGCAGATGGGGATCGGTGCCCGGCTTGATGCCCCTGCCGACATACCGGCGCTGGCGTTGCCGGAGGCACCAAGTGCTCCCGAGGTGGCGGTTAAGAGCTCCGGTAAATCTGCGACGAAGCCAATTGACCTGGAATAAGAAGAGGTAATGGAGCAGGAGCGTTCGGCGCAGGATTTCGCGCAGGATGCGCGAACTATCGTGTTGCGGAAGCTAAATTTTGCAGCGCGTACCCGTTCCGAGTTGGCCCGGGACTTAGCCGCCGCGCACATCCCGGACCTAATAGCCGGGCAGGTTCTAGACCGCTATGTCGAGGTTGGTCTAATCGATGACGCTGCACTTGCCGAATTGTGGGTGACCTCGCGGCAACGAACCAAAGGCAGTACTCGATCGGTGCTAAAGCATGAGTTGCGCAAGAAAGGGGTAAGTGATCTTGATGCGGAAGCGGCACTCGCGCTTATTAGCGATGATGATGAATATGAGCGGGCGCGGCGCCTGATCGCCAGCAAGTTGCGGGCGACCTCGCGGCTGGCGCCAAAAGTGCGTTCAAGACGCTTAATGGGTGTATTGCTGCGCCGGGGCTACCCTCCTAATCTGGCGAATGCGGTGATCACTGAAGCCTTGGGGGAGTGCGAGTAATCTCACCAGAGTTGGGTTTGCGGGTTAGGCGAATTTCGGGCTTAATGGGTGTGTCCGTGGATAATACGAATTTTCGGGGGTTGCTGCCGTGCCTGGTCTGTCGAAATGGGCGATTCGTCGCCCGATCGTCGCCCTTATTGCTTGGGTAATCGTACTTGGTGCGATTGTGGGTTTGGGGAGTCAACTTGGTGGCGAGCTCAATGACTCATTCTCCCTGCCAGAAACTGAATCCACGGTGGCCCAAGAGTTGCTGACGACCGGTGGCGATAGTGCCGCCAGTGCTGGCGCGGGCGCGCGGGTAGTTTGGTCACCGGCTAATGGCTCTGCGGTTGATGCAGGGGTGCTCAGTGAGATCACCCCGGTCCTGCAGGAGCTCGCGGGCTTGGCCAGCGTTAGTTGTATCACGATGCCGACCGGCGCCAGCTTGGGTTCGGATTGCCCGGCCGCACCGGCGGGAATGGACCCAGATCAGCTACAGCAGTTACCCGTCGAGCAACAACAGCTGATCGGCGATGCGGCGGCGGCGTTCGCGGCGGCATCGTCCGCGGTCAGTCCTGATGGTCGTGTTGCGTACTCGAATGTGACTTTCCAGGATGGCTTGGTCTCCGCAAGTGATGGGGCCGCCTTCTTGGCGGCGGTCAAGGGCGCTAACACCGAGACACTGCAAGTGGGTGCCAATGGTCAGGCCCTGGAGTGGGCGGCTCAGGAGCCACCAAAGAGTGAGGCCATCGGTATCGGAGTGGCGATTATCATCTTGCTGATTGCCTTCGGCTCCGTCATCGCCGCCGGGATGCCAATCTTCGTTGCGGTGGTTGGGTTGGCGATGGGTCAGATGGCGGTACTTCTCGTCGCGAATTTCCTCGATGTTGCCACCTTCGCGCCCACCTTGGCTGCGATGATCGGGCTCGGCGTTGGCATTGACTACGCGCTGTTCGTCATGAACCGATTTCGGCAGGCGGTGTTGGCCGGCCATGAACCAAAGGCCGCGGCGCGCGAATCGGTGGAGACCGCCGGCCGAGCCGTGCTTTTCGCTGGCGGCACCGTGATAATTGCGCTACTCGGTTTGTTTGTGCTGCGCATTAATTTCTTCAATGGCCTCGCCGTTGCTGCCGCATTAACAGTCCTGATGGTAATGCTGTCGGCGCTTTGGATGCTGCCGGCGCTACTAAGTCTGTTGGGAACCAAGGCACTTGGCATCCGGTTGCCTTGGGGGAAGAAACCCGGTGTTGCGCACCCCGAGGGTAAGCGCTGGGCGCACTACGGCCATAACCTGCAACGCCGCCCGTGGCTCACGACCATCGGTGCCGTCGCTGTCATCGTGATTTTGGCCATTCCGGTGCTGAGTTTGCGCCAAGGGTTCGCTGATGATTCCGGTAAGCCGGCGGGCAGCAGTTCGCGTATTGCCTACGACCTAATGTCAAGTGGCTTTGGCCCGGGGGTTAATGGTCCGTTCTTTGCGGCCGTGAAACTCCCTGCGGCAAATGATGTCGCGGCTTTTACCCAGGTGGTTACCGGGCTGGGTGCTGCTGATGGGGTTGCCGCTACGTTGCCAACCGCGGAAATGATCCCGCTCATCGCGATGAACCCTGACTCTTTTGGTCCAGATGGCACGGTCGCGACCATCATGATCACCCCAACCTCCGCGCCGCAGGATGCGGCCACCACCGAGCTGCTGGATCGACTTCGGGTCGAGGTGAATCCGGATCTGGAGGCCACGACCGGCGCCCAGATTTATATCGGCGGCGCCCAAGCGATCACCTCGGATTTCACCACCGTTTTAACCGATGCGCTGCCGATCTTCCTACTGGTGGTAGTTGGGCTCGGCTTCTTGGCCTTGGTCTTGCTGTTCCACTCACTCGTGGTGCCACTGACCGCGGCAGTCACCAGCCTCATGAGCTTCGCGGCCGCCATGGGCATCACGGTGGCGGTGTTCCAATGGGGCTGGTTGGCGTCACCCCTTGGCATCAGTGGTACCGGGCCGATCATGCCGTTCTTACCGATTATGGTTTTCGCGATCTTGTTCGGGTTGTCCATGGATTATCAAGTGTTCCTGGTGACCCGCATGCAAGAGGAGTGGGCACGAACCGGTGACAACGCGGCATCGGTTCGGCGCGGGCTCGCGGGCTCTGGCCGGGTGGTGATGATTGCCGCGGCAATCATGGCAAGTGTCTTCTTGGCTTTCGTCCCAACACCGGAGGCAACTATCAAGTTGTTCGGTATTGCACTCTCCTCGGCCGTGATTATTGATGCCTTCTTGGTGCGACTGGTCCTGGTTCCCTCCTTAATGTCGATACTCGGTAAGGCAAACTGGTGGTTGCCCGGTTGGTTGGATCGAATCTTGCCGCGGGTGCAAATTGAGCCCGGGGCTGATGAGATCCAAGATGATGACGATGACTTAACCGGTGGTGCCGCACCGCGCGAATCAGTTTCGGTCTAGCATTCGGGCTAGGCCAAGTTTCTCGCCCTAGCGGTTCATTTGGGCGGCTGGGCCCATACACTCCACTGACGTTTGACTGGCGGGAGGAGGGGTATGAAATCCGGTGGCTTTCTATCCGGCACCTCAAAGATGGCGGCGTCCTACCAAGATCTGAACGGCCCCGAGATGCTTTCCGACCAAGAGCGTACCGACCAAGTGCGCACCTACCAAGTGCGCACCTACGGGTGTCAGATGAACGTGCACGACTCGGAGCGTCTATCGGGTCTGCTGGAGTCGGCTGGCTATCAACTCGTCGCTGACGGCGCGGTAGCTGACGTAGTTGTCTTCAATACCTGCGCCGTACGCGAGAACGCGGATAACCGCTTATAC